>PBOD01000132.1 GCA_002724215.1 Gemmatimonadota bacterium
CCTGGTCAGGCGGCCCCGATACGCGTTTTTCGCTGCCGTCCTTTGCACACGATATTGTGTTGCGACTGCGTCGCCGACGGTAACTTCGTGGCCAAAGAGCCCCTTTTGCATTAGCGCTGGCACTGCCGGGGCGGGTGTTTGCAGGCCGCGGGTGTGGTAGAGGATTTCCGCCCCGGCGGCGCCGGGCTCTAGTCCGTTGAACCAGTCGCCAACCCTTTACCTTGCCGATATTATGATCGCCCACTACTCCCTCGTCGCAGCCGTAGCGCTACCACCATCCAGACAATATGCGCGCCATTGAGGGCTACGGGCACGGCGAATGCAACGCCAACCACATCGACGATCTCGCCGTCCCGGTCAGCTGGCGGGGCCGGGATCTAGCGCCGCTAGTCAGCCGCGAGGTCTACATGCGCTTCTTCCTGCGCAATATGTCCTCTTCGGCGTCCGCTTCGACAGCTGGACTACTCCGCCGTGCCGCGGCGGTCGGCAATCGATTTGGACGTGAGGTCGAAACGCGTTTCGTGACCGTGAAAAAAGTGGTCGAACTCTTCGACCATCAGCGTGAAAAAGCGGGGATAGCTCCGCACCGTCACCCCGGCGATGTGCGGGCTGAGGAAGACATTGTCGAGCCGGGTGATTTCGCCGTCGCCATAGGCGCCCTCCTCGTAGACATCCGGGTCATAGACATCCAGCCCCGCGACGATATCGCCCCTTTTGAGCCGGGCGACCAGCGCCTCGGAGTCGATCACCTTGCCCCGCGACACGTTGACCAGCACCGCACCAGAAGGAATCAGATCCAGCTCGCGCTGGCCAATCATGCCCTCGGTGCGCGGGGTGTGCGGCGCCAGACAGACGATGGCGTCGCACTGCGACAGCACATTGGCGAGCGAGGTCTTGACGAAGCCGACCACGTCGGCCATTTCCTTGGCCAAATAGGGGTCGTAGACCCAGATCTCGGTGTCGAAGGGCTTGAGGAACTGGATCAACCGCCTGCCGATGTGCCCGCAGCCGATCAAACCGACCCGCTTGCCGGTCAGGTCGCCGTGGATATAGCCAAAGTCGTCGTGCGGCGATGGGCTGTAGTCGCCGGCCAGGATTCGCCGGAAGTGGTGGCCGGCATTGCGCAGCGAAATCATGATCAGCGCCAGGGCCCATTCGGAAACCGGGTAGGAAGAGCCGTTGGTGGTGTCTACGGTAACGATGCCACGCTCCCACGCGGCCTCGACATCGATGCGGCTGGCGAAGCGGTCGCCCTCCAACTCGCCGACGATCTTGAGGTCGGAAGCCTGGTCGAGGATCGCGGCGTCGAGCGTCGGACAACCGTGGCAGACGACGAGGCCGTCGTAGCCGCCCAACCGCTCGCCCAACGCCCGGGCGGTTGCCGGGTCCTCGTTGGTGTCGTAGATGCCGCCGCCCTCACATTCGAACCAGTCCCAGTCGGCGAAAGTCTCCAGGCGGGCGAGATCGGCGGCAGCCAGGTAGACATCGCGCACGTGGTTGTTGCAGGCGATGAGGATGTTGGGTCGGGTATTCATGGTCTTAGCCTCTTGTCAGATTGTTGCGGATGCAGACACGGGTATTCCGGATCGCAGTTTTAGCCCGGATATCCCGGATATAATAGTGCGTTACAGCGGCGGCGCAAAGGGCGCGCAGATTTGACCTGCATTCCCAAAAACCCTTTATACTTCCTGCAACCAACCCTCAAACCGGCAGGAGCCAATGAACCCCGAAACCATATTGGAAAAGGTGTGCCGGGCGCTGGATATCGCTATCGGCCTGGGTGCCAACTACGAGGGATTGTTCCCTTCGATCATCGATCGCTCGACCCATCAAATGATGGTGGATATGCCGCCGGCAATTGCCGGCCAGCGCGACGGTGACCGCTCGCACCTGGGCTGTAATCTGATCCACGACCAGGCGGCATTGCAGGCGATGTACGCGCTGGCCAGGGCCCTCGGCCGCCCCGATTACGCTCGGGCGGCGGACCGCTATTTGCAGCGTTTTGCCACGCATTGTACTAATACGATAACGGGCATTTTTCCCTGGGGGGAACACGCCTACTGGCACCTGGTCGAAGATCGGGTCGCCGACAGCTACCAGTTGCGCGAGGGGGCGGGGTCGAGCAAGATGACCCACGACCACCTGCGCCAGGCCCCACTCTGGCTGTGGGAAAAACTGCATGCCTTCAATCCAGACTGCGTCGAGCGCTTTGCCGAGGGAATCGACGGACATTGGACCGCAGGGGAGCCACTCGAATATATTCGGCACGCCTATATCGACGAAAAACGCCCCTATGTCCGCGGCGCACGGTCCTGCGATTTTCCGCGGCACGGGGGGTTTTATATTTTCGATTGGGCGTTTGCCCATCTCCAGACGGGACGGACGGATTTTGTCGAACAAATAGCGACGATGCTCGACTACTGGTGGCAGAAACGCGACGGACTGGGCCTGCTGCAGGCGGAAAGCCGGTCGCCTGCGGACGACGAAAATTTTTATCGGATCAACGCACCCGGGCAGACGCTCTCGCTGGGGGTCAGTCTGCTCGAATCGGCCGCGTTGATCACCGGCGCATTGCCCGATCTGGCCGCGCGCATGCGCGAGCGAGCTGCGGTTTATATCGAAGGCTTTTTAAAGGCCCCCCACGATCTACAACGGGGCATTTACGTGCTTTTGTCGCACCGGGATTCCAACGAAGTAAAGGGCACGATGGCGATTTGGGGCAGCGTGTACGGCAACTGGCCCGCCTGTTATGTCGCGCTGCTTGCCCTGTGCGGCCACCGCCTGCGCACCCATCCGGGGCTCTTCGAGTGGGCCGCCGCGGTTGGCGACCGTTATATCGAAACCGATTTTCCGGCAGACATCAACGTACCGGCGATGGACGCCGGTCTGGGGCTGGGTTTGTTGGCGGATTTGTACGACCTCACGGGCGAGACCCGATGGCTGGACGGAGGCGTGGCCCTGGCCGAGCAGCTTATGGAGATTTATATGGACGGCGAACTGCCGAGGGGCGCTTCGGGGATCGATTGGTACGAGTCTCAAATGGGGCCGAGCTTTTTGCTGCATGGCCTGGCGCGGATCGCACTATTGGCCCGCGACGGGCGACCCTGTATTTTGGCCGCTGACTATACCGCCAGGTGAGCTACACCCGGCGCATTCGTTACTACTTACTCTGAGCGAAGGGAGATGCGAATGGACGTAGTCGACTCAATGTTGACCGAGGAGGAGAAATGGCGGTTCGACCTGCAGGGCTTTATGGTACTCAGGCAAGTCATCCCTTCCGACGCGCTGAAGCAAATGCTCGCAGTGCTCGAGCACTGGCTTGCCATCGATGAAACACAGATTCCCGCCCCGTTGGTCCGGCACCGCCAGGAGCCCTACAAGACCCATATCGACCACATCCAATACGGCCATAAACTCTTCCAGGACCTGGCGGCCAACGAGCATATCATCCGGGCAGTCGCTGGTTTGCAGATGAACGCGCCCCGGCTCTTCCACTGCAACTTCACCCATATGACCAGAGGCACAGGCGAGGACTTCGACTTGCACCGCGACGACAGCGGCTTCAAGTTTCCAAGCGGCTTCCGCAATCCCCACAACGACTACCAGACCGCCCACGGCCAGATCTACTGCAGTCACCTCGTTACCTGGATCGCGCTGTCACCCGTGCCTGCGGGAACCGGCTTCACCGTCGTGCCCGGCTCCCACAAATCGGCCTTTGCCGCGCCGGACAATTTCAGTGGCCACAGCGACCCGGCGCTCGCAGAGAGCATCCCGCTCGACCCCGGCGACTGCGTCATCTGCGCCACCAGCGTGTTGCACAATGCCAAACCCTGGACCGAAGACTACCCGCGCCTTAATATCTTCCAGCGTTATCAGTTAAGTGCCTACTTCAACGAGACCGGCAAAGAAGGCTACCCCCTTGAAGAGCACCGCGATCGGATATCGGCCGAACAATACGAACTGGAATCGCTGTCAAAGGAGACCAAAGCTGTAGTGCGACGGGCGCAAAAGCGCTTCTCCCACCAACAACTGGACGATGGGGAAAGGAGTACGCCATGATTTCGATCGACCAGCTTTCAGAAGTAAAGGCGTCGGCCGATGCCGCGGAAATTCGCGAAAAATACTGCGACAATGGCTATGTGGTCGTGCGCAATTTGCTCGATCGTGCAAAAGACCTGCAGCCGACCCTCGATGAATACGCGACCGTGCTCGACCGCGAGGCCCGGGCCTGGCACGCAGCGGGCGAGCTTGCGTCGGATTACGCAGACCTGCCGTTCGAGGAGCGCATAATCAAAATCGTCGCCGAGACCGGGGATCGGATCTACGACTATTTCAGAATCTTCTTCAATCCCCCCAGCGCAACAAAGGCCGATACGCCGCTGCACTACGGCCCGGCCATTTTCGGGCTGCTCACCCACCCCAGATTACTCGATGTAATTGCCGCCATCATCGGGTCGGAGATCACCGTCAATCCCGTCAATGTGGTGCGTATCAAGGCGCCCGAACGCTATCTGCCGCCCGACCACAATTACCACGTCGGGCTGACAGCGGCGTGGTGGCACCAAGACCAGAGCGTCTATTCCGAAGATATCAACGACATCGACATGCTCACCGTCTGGCTGCCGTTGACCGACGCGGATAAAGACATGGGCTGTCTGCAGGTGGTGCCGGGCAGCCACAAGGGCGATTTATCGCTGCACTGCATAAGCAAACTCCAGCACAAGACCGGCATCCCCGAGATGCTATTGGGCCCCGTGCGCCACAACATCGAAACGAAAGTGGGCGACGTCCACTTCCACCATCGGCGGCTACAGCACGGGTCGTTGCCCAACTTGAGCGACCGGCTCCGCTTCAGCTTTGACCTGCGCTACCAACCCACGAGCCAGGCCCACGGCGAGAGCGCGGGCGTGCCCGGCCAGACCATGGTCCCCGGGTTCATTGCGCGCAGTCCGTCGCAGCCCGAGCGGGAAATGCGCGATTGGCGCGAGTGGGCCGCCTATCAAGAGGAAATGCGCCAGCAGTTTATGGCCATCGACTGGGAAAATGCGCCGGCGGCGAATCAATTCAGCTCGGATCATCGCTACTGTATTTGAGCCGGCCGGATGTTCGAGCGGCGCCGAGCCAATCCTGCCCGTCAACTGCTCGGCTGGTCGATCTGCGCCAGCCACCCTTCGAGCGTGTACTGCGGATCCCCGCACTCGTCGGCACGCAGACAGGCGAGATCCTCGCGCGGGATCGTCGCCAATCCCAAATCGGGTAGCGCGGCCCCTCGCTGGTGCAACTGGTTTCCGTAGAGCTTCTCCAGTTCGATCCCCTGTTGGTCGCACCACGCGCCGGAGTTCACCGTCGGCAGACTGCGGATCTGGTCGAGGGTCCAACCCGGTGTGCCCAGATATCGATGCATCCACTCCAGCGAGACGGTATAACAGTGATAGGGCCGGTGCCCGCCCCCCGCTGCAAACCAGCAGTCCAGGTGACCCGCTGCAAAGTGCGCCGAGGCGTCGGCGACGGATTTGCGCATGCCCACCCACGCGGTATCGTCCCCATCGCGGTCGATAATCGTATCCGCATCCCCATTGAGGAACAACACCGCGCAGTGCGGAGCCGCCAGGGAGAGGAATTCCGGCCAATCGCAGCGCTGACGCAGACGCTGGTACGGCACCCGAGTGCAAAACTTGCCCGTCACGGTCATATAGTCGCAAACCGCCCAACCCGAGACCAACGCGAGCTTTAGGCGCGTATCCAGGGCCAGCATCCACGTCGCCTTGGCCCCGCCCAGTGAATTGCCCGCGACACCGATACGCCCCGCGTCGATATCGTCCCGGCTCTCCAGAAAATCGATGCCGCGCACGGTATCGAAGACCAACTTGCCCATTATGAGCCGCCCGGCCTGATCGGCGCAGTCGTGTACGGGCTCTGGATCGTGGGCCCTCGTACCTATCCCGCCTGCTATATGGCGCTCTTCTTCGCCGATGGGATCCAGGACCAGACACGCCAGCCCCATCTTCGCGTAGAGCTGTCCCGCGTACACGTACTGCCACTGACTCTTGCTGCCGCCGTGTCCGCACGTGAGCACCACAGCTGGCATCCGACCCGCCGATGCGGCCGGCCGGTAGAGCGCGCACGGCACGCGCGAACCCGGCTCGCTGGTCCAGATCCACTTCTCGATCACCACGCCGTCCCGCTCGACTGCACCGCGGGATTCCGGCGCCAACTCGCAGCGGCCTAGGGGCATCCCGAGGATACGCCGCAGATCTTCGCGCAAGTCCTCTCGCTGTGCATTTGTGGTCTTCGTCATCCCGGCAACTCCTGAGTTGGCGGTAAAATAGAAAAAGCAATGCCACCGTGAAAGGCCGGTGCGCGGTGCATCGTGATTTTCTCCACACCAGCGATCTGGGGCCCTTTGGCCAGAGCGCAATTGCACTGGGTGCCCGGCTACAGCTCGATGTGGTTCGCCCGGAGCGCCTGCCGACCCGCGGGCGCCGTGTCGGACGGCGAAGACCTTATCGGCTCGTGCGCTTCTACCGACTAATCGACGCGCAGCCAGCCACTTGAACCAGCCAGCGGCAGAACCGTATATTCTCGTCTCATCCATCACCCGGAAATACGCCATGCTTCGCATCCTCTACACCGCCCTGCTATGCTCACTCCCGGCTCTCGCCACGGCCGAAGATTTTCACGGCTTCGATCCGGCCACCTTCGACGGCCTCATGCTGCCGCCCGCTACGCTGCAGGCAATGACCGCCGCCGCCATTGCAAACGCCCCGCCCAAAAATGACAAACGGCTGGTCATTGGCTTTGCCAACCTGCAGCGCGATATCAGCTTCGCGATCAAGGTCGAAGAGAGCATCGAGCGCAACGCCGAGGCCGCCGGCGTCGAGTTGCTCATCGCCGACAACCGGCTCGATGGTCCCACCGCTTTAGCCAACGCCGAGAGCTTCGCCCGGCGCCGGATCGACTTCGCCATCGAGTTCCAAACCGATGTCAACTTCGGCCCGCCGATCATGCGCCACTTCGACCAGAAAGGCATCGGCGTCGTCGCCATTGATATCCCCATGCCCGGCGCCACCTACTTCGGCGCCAACAATCCCCGCTCGGGCTTTATGGGCGGGTCCTACCTGGCGCAGGCGGCGCAGGCGCACTTCGGCGAGCGGGCGCTCAAAGAGGGCTATTTCGTCGTCGGCGAATTGCCGCAATCGGGAGCGATCGTCTCGATGCGCACCGAAGGCCAGATAGCCGGTTTTCTGGCCGTGCTGCCCGATTTTCCCGCCGAGCGCATTCTTCGCATCGATACCAAGAACACGCTGCAGTATTCGTTCCAGCAAATGAGCAATGTGCTGGGGCGGATTCCGGCGGGGGCGCCGATAATGCTCACCGCCATCAATGACCAGTCGGTCACCGGCATGCTGCGCGCCGTGCAACAGAAGGGCCGGGAGCAAGACGCGCTGGTGGTGGGCAAAGGCGCCGATGAGCTAGATACGATGCTGGCAGAGAAGATTTTCGTCGCCTCCGTAGCCTACTTCCCCGAGCGCTACGGCAACTATCTGGTCCCGCTGTGCCTGATGCGCCTCGCCGGTCGCGACGCGCCGCCCGCGATGGCAGTCGAGCACGCCATGATCACCCCGGCCAATATCTGCGATTATTATCCCGCCCACCCATGCCGGGGCGAGCCCGACATCGATTACGCCTTTCCCCAGCAGGCCTTCGTCGCCCATTTGCAAGGCCTGGCCGACCGACCTGAATTGGACGATTACCGGCAACTCATTCCCGCTCGCTAGCAGAACGGCGATGATTGAAATCTTTTCCGGCGGTCGCAGTGGCTGAGCGCAAGATGGGCGCGCTGGTGGGCGCAGCGCTCGGCATCGCGGGTCTGGCCCTCAATCCGCTGGCGCTGGCCTACTTCTTGCCGCAGCAGGCTTTTTCTATCCACGGCATAATCGCCGTGCAAATCCTCCTGTTCGGCAGCGGCGGTTGGCTGTGCTGGCGGCAGCCATCGCTACCGCCGCTATCCGCGGTCGGCGTCGCGATGCTCGGTGGGCTATCTGCTTTCGGCTTCTACGGCACGGTCGGATCACTGCAAGCAGTGCAGGAGCGCCGCGAGCAGCTGAGCGCCCTCGACCGCAGCGAGGAACTGCAGCAGGACCTCAGCGCCGAGGTCCTGCCGCTACTTGCGGCCGGTTTCCACCAGCGCCGACTGCCCGTCGAGGCGGGTCGGACGCTCTTCGCCGACAGCGTCGAGGTAGTCGACCTGGCAGCGCATGCCACCCCGACCGCGCTGGAATTGGCCATCGAGGGCCAGCACTGGTCGCTGGCAACGGCCGCCCGCCACGGCGTTGAACACATCGCGCTATGGCGACCGCTGTTCTCCTCGCTGGCAGCGGTCGAGCATGCGGCATTCCACATTGAGACAGGGGGATTCACCAATGCCGGAGAGCGTACCTACCAGGCGCGTTTGCGCTTCGACGCGCTGGCCCGCACCCCAACAGACGCCCGGGCGCAGATCCACGCCTGGCTGCACGTCCGCTGGCGCCTGGAGGCAGACGCCGTCTGGCGCATCGATCGCTGGGTTACCGAAGAGCTGACCGTGCTGCGCCGGGCCGACCCGCTTTTCACCGAGGTGCTCGACCGGGCCCTCCCCGATGCGGAAGACCGCATCCGCGCCCGCGCATCGCAACACGCTGCCCTGGTGCGCCGCTCGTTTCTCGATTCGACTTTCAGAAGGCCACACCGCCACTTCACCCGCCAGGCCTTCGACCGCCATCCGGGCGTCAGCGTCGTGGATATCGATAACGACGGCTACGACGATATCTATGTGCTGGTGCGCCGAGGTCGCAATATGCTATGGCACAACCAGGGCGTAACGCGCAGCGACGCAGTTCCTTCAAT
The DNA here is from genome assembly GCA_002724215.1 of Gemmatimonadota bacterium. Taxonomy (GTDB): domain Bacteria; phylum Latescibacterota; class UBA2968; order UBA8231; family UBA8231. Next base: position 8,887 of record PBOD01000132.1, read on the forward strand.
TCCCGCAGCACCCGGCACATTCCTGGAGCGCGCCGCCGACTTCGGTCTCGATATTGAGCACCACTGCGCCGCCGCGCTCTTCGCCGACTTCGACAATGACGGCGATCAGGACGCCTTTATCGGGCGTACGCTAATGCCGAGCCTCTATCTGGTCAACGAGCGGGGCCGCTTCGTCGCCCGCGACCTCGGTCCCGACGTACTGCCACCGCTCGTCGCCTCGCTGGCGGCAGCCGACTACGACGGCGACGGACTGCTCGACATATACGTGGCAACCTACGCGGCGCGGATGCTACTCGAGGAGCTCACCACCTCGTTGCGTATGGAGCCTCTCGACGGCGGCGCGGCGCTGGCCGACTTTTTGCCCGACGCACTGGCCCGCAGACTCTATCGCATGGCCCGCGGCCGGCTCGGCGATCTGGCGCACGACGCGCCCGGCCCGCCCAACGCGCTACTGCGCAATCTCGGCGACAACCGCTTCGCCGCCGTCTCCTCCGACGCAGCGATATGGCGCAACACCCTGCAATCAACCTGGGCCGACTACGACCGCGACGGCGACCCAGACCTCTACCTGGCCAATGACTTCGCCGCCAATAATCTGCTGCGCAACGACGGCGGGACACTGGTCGATATCACCGCCCGGAGCGGAGGCGCAGATCCGGGCTTCGGCATGGGCGCTAGTTGGGGCGACTACGACGGCGACGGCAGGCAGGACCTCTACGTCACCAACATGCACAGCAGCGCCGGCCGCCGGGTCACCGCCGCAGTCGGTACTGAGGCGGCGCCCTACGCGCACATGGCGCGCGGCAATTCGCTATTCCGCAACGAGGTGGATGGCTTCGTCCGCGTGTCGGGCGAACGGGCACCGGCCTTGCCGGTCGAGGATGGAGGTTGGGGCTGGGGCGGACAGTTCGTCGATTTCGACAACGACGGCGACCTCGATCTCTATGCCCCCAATGGCTACTACACCCCGCCCGCCGAGGTCGCCATCGCCGAGGATTCGTGAAGCCTGTTCTGGCGCACGGTCGTGCGCGACGGTCGCACCGACGGCTCGTACAATGTCGGCGCCCGCCTCGACGCCGGAGCGTCGCTCAGCGGTTATCAGCGAAACCGCCTGTTCCTCAACCAGGACGGCCGTAACTTCGTCGACATCTCCGCCCTGGCGGCCGCCGACTCGCCCGCCGACGGCCGCGCCTGGGCCCAGCTCGATTACGACCGCGACGGGCGCATCGACCTGGTCCTGGCCAACGCCAACGAGCCACTGTGCCAGCTCTACAGAAACCGCGCCCCCACCGGGCGTATGCTGGCGTTGCGCTTTGTCGGCGGCAACGACCGTGCCGAACCATCCGCAAGATGGAGCGCCCGCGACGGCTATGGCGCCGAAGTCGAGGTCGCAGTAGCTGGGAAGACGCTCTTGCGCGAACACCGAGCCGGTGAGGGTTTTTCGGCCCAGAACAGCGCGACGATGATCATCGGGCTGGGCGAATACGAACGGGCGGATGCCGTGCGGGTGCGCTGGCCATCGGGCCGAATTCAGACCGCCGAAAATCTCGCGGCAGGATCGCTGATCACCGTCTATGAGCGCATCGGCCAATCGCCCGCCAACAAAGCCTTTGTCACCACGCCATATTCCGCCGGTCCCTAGCAGCCCCTTCACACCCCCACCTTGCAAACGACACCCTCCGCAAGGCCGCCCCAGCCGGCCCGGTTTGGCGACCCCCAAAGCGCAGCATGGAGCATTCAGGCTCTACCCGCCCGCATCCTGTCGAACAGCCCCATCGCCCCCAAATAAGCGCAGACCGCCCCCGCCAGCGCCGCGCCAAACCCCAGATGCAGGGCGACAAAAACCGCCAGCGCCGCCCCGACGACGGAGGCGACTCCGTTGACGGCAAAACCCCAATCGATCCACTCGCCTACAAAAGGCGCCGCGCGGGCAAAAGGCATGCCCATAAAGAAACCCGGCGGGGCGATAAGCAGGCAGCCGATAGCCACGCGCGCGCCCCAGGACAGCCCGCCGCACAGGGCGACCAGGTACGGAAAGAGCAGCAGGTGTGCCACCGTCCACGCGGCGATAAAGAGGAAGGGCAGNCGCATTCCGCCGCGGTGCGAATAAAANCTCCCNGCGCCCGAACTNACCAAGAGCACGAGTAGCACCAGCGGAAAAGTGTAGGCAGTACTGCCCCAGAANAGACTGAACTGCTGGATCAACACGACTTCAATCAGCATATAGCCGATGCCAATGGCGGCGAAGTAGAGCCGGGCGATACCCGTCAATCCCGCCCTACCGCTCCGCTGCGGCAACGACACTACCCCCACCCCGACGCAAACCGAGACCACCAGCACCGCCAGTACCAGCAGCCGCGCCAGCGGAAAGCCGGCAAACTCGAAGGCCAGCGCCTGTCGCTGCTGCCCGCGGTCGAGGCGATCCCAGCGCCCCATCTGCGCGACGAAGGGCCGGTCGTCGGTCGGCGGGCTGATATCGGTCGGCGCCTCGGTCCAGTGTGCTCGCCAGCCGTCGGCGGCGATGCGACTTATCAGCTGGGTGGGTCGACCCACCGGATGCAGGATGCGGCTGGCGGNGTCGGCAGCAGTGCAGATGGCGGGCAAAATCTCGTCGATCACGGTCTTGGCGAGCGGCTGCCGACCGATGATCAGCACCTGCCGGTGCATAGTTGGCAAGTCGTAGACGGCGAAGTAGAGTTCAGGCCGGTCCAGACCCTGCAGCGCTTCGCGCGCGGCGCTGACCAACCGCGGCACGTAGACCTGGTGCTCGATCAGCAAAATGCCGTCGGGCGTCAGCGCGCGGTGAAAATCGCGCAGCGCCTCGACCGTGAACAGGTAGTTTTCGGCCAGGGCAAAGGCCCCGGAAGACAGGGCGGCGAAGGTGTTGGCACTGCGCGAGAGGATCAGGTCGAAGGTACCCGGGTGGCGCCGCGCATAGGCTCTGGCGTCTTCGCTTTGCACCGAGACGCCCGCGCTGCGATAGAGGTGGCCAAAGAACGCAGCCTGGTCCCCGGCGAGCAGCATTTCGTTGAGCGCGGCGTTGACCTCGACGGCGTCTATGCGCGTGGCGCCACCGAGTTTGGCCTGCATCACTTCGGCGCCGCCGCCGGCACCGACCACCATCACCCGCTCCGCGGCGAGCGCCGCGACCAGCGGCCCCAGATCGAGGCGGAAATCCGGCGGCTGCACGGGCATCCCCTCGCGCCAGTCGCCGCGCACCCGGTGCAGCAGCATGTTGGCGGCCCCGTCTATATTGATGCCGCGCGCCTGTGCACCATGGACGTAAATCTTGATCCGCCCGAGCGCGTCCCAGTGTTCGGCGACGATCGGTGCTTTTTCCGGCCCTCGCGGCACCAGTACCGCGCCGGCCAGCGCCGCCAGCGCCGCCAGCGCCGCCGCCAACCCGAGCGCGGCGACCTGCTGATAGCGATNGCGTCCCCAACCGGCGAGCGCNCCCGGCAGACAGACCAATGCCGCCGCGGCAGGCACGCCGAAACCATTCATCGCCGCCACCGCCCCCACTCCACCCATTGCCGCCCCCACCAGATCGGCGGCATAGAGCCGACCGGTCTGAACGCGATGTCGCCGCAATAGTGCCGCAATAAAGACACCGCCGGCCAGGTAGGGCAGCACCAGCGCACCCACGCCCAGCAGCAGCAGCGCGATGTCGCCCCACGAACGCCACAGCGCGACGAAGTCGATATCGAGACGCAATACCAGCGCCGGCGCNAGGGCGGCGGTGCCGGCGGCGATTAGCGCAGCAAGACCGATGCGCGACGAAGTCGCCAGGGCGGGCCAGAAGCGCAGCGACAACGCGCCCAGACCCAGACCCAATACGGCGAGGGAGACGGTGAGAAAGGCGAAGGAATAGAAAAATTCGGCGGAGAAGATCCGCGTCCAGACGACCTCCAACGCCACCAGCATTGCCGCGACCAGGCCGATGGCCAGCTGGTCGCGGCGCAGGGATGTCGCAGGGGCGTCGTCGTGCAAGGGCTTAGTCGAGGTGGAAGACCTCTTCGAGTTCGACAATCACATCTCGGGCGTCACCGCCCGCCGGGATATCGACCAGGTCGCCGATCGATTCGGCCCAGCGCCCGACCACGTCTTCCGACATAAAGCCCGCGAGCGCAGTGTCGAAATCCGCGTCGGTCTCGAAATAGCCGAAGACCATCGCGTTCTCGTCCATAAAAATCGAGTAGCGGTGCCAGCCGTGTTTGCTGAGTGCGGCCAAGACCTCGGGCCATACNTNGCGGTGCGCCTCCTTGTAGACCTCGACCTTGTCCTTGCGGACCTGCATCTGCCAGCCGACTCTGCGCACGTTCAGGCTCCGGCGAAGTTTGCCATATCGGGGGCAATCGACTGACCGCGTTCGAGGTCGAAATCTATTTCTACCGAGTGCTGGTGATAGTCCTGGTCGCCGCGGGTGGTCTGGTAGATATCCTCGCCGGCGACGCAGATCGGCATGGTGTGCCACACACCGAGATGCAGGCAGACGCCGACATCGCCCCGAGAATAGAAGGCGCGCATCTCCTCGGCCTGGATGTCGCCCCCAATCGCGCCGACGAGAAAAACCGAAGGCGAATGCAGGCTGGGATAAAAGGACTGGCCAGCGTCGGTGTGAAAGGCAAAGTGGGCGCGCGCCAGNCCCTCAGAGAGGGGAACGCGATCGGGATTGGCTTCATACCAGCTGGNCGCGTCCTTGGGCGGGGTGCCCCTTGCGGCCAGCACGGGGTAGGCGTTGGTGGCGTAGCCCCCTTTTACTTTGTCGGGCTGGCGTTCTTCGAAGGTCTTAATGACATGGCCAAAGGGCGCGAAGGTTTCGGGGAGGAGCGGTTCGACGGGTATTTCTACTAGGTTCCACATAGGGATTCTCCTCGCAGCTTGCGTGGGCGGGGATATATCTTACGAAATCCCCAGCGCCGCGTCGATTTCTTCCTGGTAAGAATAGACCTGGCAGGTCTCTACATCGCGCAATTTCACCGGTCCGCCGTCGCGCCACGACTCGAAGACCGCATACAGGGCCGCCACGTCCTTCAGTCCGTATTCGCCGTCTACTTCCACCACTCTCCCGCCCCGTACCGCTTCGGCCATCTCGTGCCACTCGTAGGCGATCAATTTCACGTCCACCANCGGATCGCCGGCCGTAACCCCGCTCGGGAAGAGATGCCGCGTCAACGCATCCAGTTCCAATCCCGCGCACTCCTCCGACGCCAGTAGTGCGGCCTGGTCCAGCGGCTCCTGCCCGTGGCGCTGCAACGACACATTGCCGCCGCGAACCCCGAACCCCTCGATACTACCCTCGTCGCCCAAAATCAGCTCGCGGTGCGTCGAGCCGTGTCCGCCTATGCCTACGATCCAGTTCAGCGTCGCNCCGCTCTCCATTTTGAACAGCGCCTGCGTCATGTCTTCGGCCTGCGCTGCAACCGCGTCTTCCATCGCCGCCAGACGCTTCTTGTAAAAGTCGTAATCCATCGACATCGCCGCGGTCTTCTGCCGNAGCTTCTCCACCATCCCCGCGTCGGCGTAGACTTCGGCGAAATCACCGAGCTGATAGCGGATCATATGGGTGAAGTGGACCGCCATGTCGAGGATAAAGCCGCCTAACTCGCGGCGGTGCCGCCACGGCGTAATGAAGATCGCATTGCCCGAGCCCAGAGAATGGTAGAGCCCCATATAGGGCGTGCCGACGGCGCCGCGGTCGATGAGGTGGCGCACGATGCGCGCCGAAGGATCGCGGCGGAAGTTTTCGGCGACCGAGACGATGCGGCCATTGCGCGCAGCGGCTTCGACGATCTGGCGACAGGCGCGCACGGTNATCGCCAGCGGCTTCTCGACCAGGACGTGCCAGCCCAAGTCGAGCGCCTGNCAGCAGACGGTGTGGTGGACCGAGGGGTCGGTGACCACGTCCACCGCCTCCAGGGCCGGCACCGCGGCCGCCATGGCCGCGAGGTCGGCAAAGACCTCCGGCCGGCGGCCGAGCAATCTTTCCGCCTCGGCGGCGGCCATTGCGGCGTTGTCGGNATTGATGTCACAGACCGCGACGAGGTCGATCAAATCGAAGGCGGTGCCGGCGAGTTGCGCAAGACCGTGCAGATGGCGGGTGCCCATCCCGCCACAGCCGACGAGGGCCATGCGCACTTTGTCCATGGGTCAGCCCTCCCAGCCCGGGTAGCGGTCCATATCCGGCCACAGCGCCAGGTTGCGGTCCTGGTCGAAGTGNACATCGAGCGAGTGGGCGTGGTAGTCCTGATCGCCGCGCGCGGTCCGGTAGACCTCCTCTCCACGCAAACACACCGGCATGGTGTGCCAGACCAGGATTTTCATGCAAATGCCGATGCTGCCGTCGGAATAGAAGGCGCGGAAGTCCTCCGGCTCGACCGTCGGCTGGATTGGGGCGACAAAAAAAATGGTCGGACAATGGCGGCTGGGGTAAAACGACTGGCCAGCGTCGTCGTGGCAGGCGAAGTGCGCCCGGTGCTGGCCGGTGACGAGATTGAGCGGCACCGTCGTCAAGTCGNTGGGGTCCGATTGTACGGTATAGGCATTTTCGGTCAGAGCGCCGACNACCACCTCGGGCTTGGCTTCCTCGAAGGTCGCGATGACCTGACCGAAGGGGGCGAAGGTATCGGGAGCGAGAGGTTCGACCTCGACCTTGAGAATATCCAGCATGGTCACTCTCCTTGTGCCCGGGCCTTTTTCTCGGCAGCAGCCTGCCGCTTCTGCTCGTAGCGTTCCATTTCCGCAGCGGCGCGCGCCTCCAGCCCCTGACTCTTGTAGAGGCCGGCCAGATGGAAGTGGACGTCGGCGTTGTCGGGATCGAGCTTGAGCGCCCTGGCNAAGGATTGTGCTGCCCGTTTCGGGTCGCCGCCCATCATATAGGCCGCACCGAGGTTGTTGTAGCCCTTGGCGTAGCGCGGGTTGAGCGACAGGGAGAACTCGTAGTGTTTGATCGCCTCGTCGACCTTGCCCTGGCGCAAGAGAACATTGGCCAGATTGTTGCGCGCCGAGAGGTCCTGGTCGTTGATGCGCAGCGCCGCAGCGTATTCGACCGCCGCCTCGGCATAGCGGCCCAACCCGCCGTAGAGTACGCCGAGGTTGTAGTGGGCGCCGGCGTCGTCGGGATAGAGACCGAGTATATAGCGAAAACGCTCGATCTCGCCGCTGACCGGCTGGATGCGCTGGAAGATCGCCAGCAGTTTTTCGCCGCGTTCGCGGTCGCCCTGCCCCAGATAGAGCCGGCCCAACCGGTGGTAGGCCTCAGCCTCGAACGGATCGACGGCGGTGGCCTGCATAAAAAGTCGCTCGGCTTCTTCGAGACGGCCCTGCTGTGCGCGAACCTGACCGAGCCCAGTGTGAGCCGNGGCGTATTGGGGCCGCAGGCGAATCATCCGCGCGAAATTTTCGGCCGCCGCATCCAGTTGCCCCAACCTGCTCTGGATCTGCCCGAGGCGAAAATAACCGTCGCTGTGGCTCGTATCGATTTCGACAGCGCGGGCAAAGGCCTGCCCCGCCTGCTGGTACTGCGCCTGGCGCTCATAAACGACGCCGAGGTTGTAGTGGATACCCGCGTCGTCACCGGCCTTTTGCAACGCCTGTTGCAAGGTGGCGGCGGCTTCGGTGTAATGGCCGTCGTCGGCCAGGGCGATGGCGAGCTTGCGGTAGAGATCGATCCGCCCGGGAGCGGCGATCAGTCCTTCCTTGTAGATGGTCGCANCGTCGGCGTTGCGGCGCTGGCGGACGTAGATATCGCCGAGTAACAGGTAGGCTTCGGTGTTGTCGGGAGCCAGTTGCACAGCTTGTTCGGCCAGCTGCGCCGCCAGGCCCAGACGGCCCTGGATCAGATCGAGACGCGCCAACAATAAGCGAGCTTCCAGGTGCTGNGCGTCGGCGGCNAGCGCCCGCTTGCTGGCGGCGACGGCTTCGGTGTACTTACCCTCGGCCGCCAGGCGTTCGGCGGCGGCGAAGTGGTCGGTGGGTGGAGGCTCTTGCTTGCCGCAGCCGACGAGCAGCGCGCAGAATAGCCATGCCCTGCTAAGACTGCGACGCGCCATGCAGGGCCACCAGATGGTCCCTGTAGACAGCAATGCGAGCAGCGTGCTTCTCGCGCAGGCGATCGNGCAATTCACCGTAGAGGCGGTTCTCCTCCTGCCGGGTCCACCAGTAGCGGACCTGCTTCTCCGCCTCAGCATAGGGCTTGGGTGCCGCATCGGTCTTGTCGAGCACCTTGAACAGCGAAAAGCCGCCCTGGCGATGCTCGGTGGCAGTGATTGCGACCGGGCCCTGTAATTGCCCCACTGGCGCCGCCAGCACCGCCGGCAGCAATTCGCCGAAGGGCACTTTCTCGAACGAGTGGAGGTGGAAACGATCGCCGCCCTGGCGAATGCTGTGTTCGGCGGCCAGCGCCGCCATGTCCTCCCCGGCCCGGATCCTAGCCAATAGCGCCTCGACTTCTTCGCGCGTAGCGACGAGGATCTCGAGCACGCTGGCTTCCTGGTCCTGCATAAAGCGCTTGGGGTTTGCCTCGTAATACTTCCGCAGCGTCGCCTCGCTCAAATCGACGCGCTCCTCGACGTCGCGGAGCCGCAATTCCTCGATCAGCATCGCCCGCTGCTTGCGCTGAAGCCAAGCGGCGACCTCCGGCTCATCGGCCAGCCCGCGGCGCTCGATAGCGACGGGAAATAGCAACTCGGGCACCAGATAGGAACGCACAAACTCGTCGATGCCGCTGCTGTCGGTGCCCACCGAGGCGACCCGGCGCACCTTCGGGTACAATTCCATAAAATCGGCCACCCGGATCTGACCGCCGTCGAAGGTGCCGAGGACACCTCCCACCGCGAGTTCGGCGCTGTCCTCAGCGACGATGCGCTCGGCCAGCGCGCCGACGGCCCGGGTGTTTATTTCGACCTGGTATTGGCGGGTGAGTTCGGCGCTTAACTCGCGCCGGCGCTCGGCATAGGCGGCGATCATCGCGCCCTGCGAAAAGACCAGGTAATAGCTGGCTGGTGCGGGACGCACATCCAGCACCTTGTAGATATCGTAGCCCGTTTCGACCTTCAGCGGCGCGCTGACCTCGCCTTCGGCCAGTTCGAATATCGCCTCCGCCGCGTCGAGCGAAACGCCGAGGTCTTCGATATTGCCGCGCCCAAA
>PBOD01000019.1 GCA_002724215.1 Gemmatimonadota bacterium
TGCAGCCAGTGGCCCGGCAGCGATAGCGGCCAGGTCGCAATGTCGAGCGCGCCTTCCTCCCAGGCATTGCCCGGGCGGAAGGGGCCCATCCAGTCGTTGCTGAAGGCGTAGTGAAAGGATATGAGGGCGTAAATGCCGAGGGTGATCACGGTGCCGATGGTCGCCAGAGCTAAATGGCGGCGCGGGCTGTACCAGGCCTGCAGCAAGACCCCGGCACCGCAGAACAGGCCGATGGGAGTATAGCGGGCGTGGAAGAAGGGCAGGCAACTCAATAGCAGGGTGAGCAGGCCCAGGGCGGGCACTTCCCACGCGCCCCACGACCGGTAGCCGCCACCGGGGATTTGCCAATGCGATAGCGCGACTAGGGCGATGAGCCCTATGAGCAGGGCCGGGATTTCGGGAAAGAGCTGGTTGGTAAAGTAGAAAAAGGGTCCGGTCGAGGCCATGATGGCGACGGCGAGCAGTGCCGCCCAGCGCTCGGCACCCAGACGCGACAGCCAGACAAAGGTCAGCGGCACGCACAGCGCGGCGAGCAGTGCCATAAATAGAGCGGAAGCGAGACGCGGGTTTGCCCAGTACTCCAGCCCCCAGGCATAGGCGGGCAATAGCGCGATCGACAGACCGATCGGATGTACCGAATGCACCTTGCCCTCGGGCGAGGCGGGTGCCTTGTGGACGGCAAAGTCTATGACGTGGAATTCGTTGGTCTGCGCAGTGTCGAGATTGTTGGCGAGGTCCATATCGCCGTCGTGCAGCAGGCTCTGAGTAACGCGCAAGTACTGGCCCTCGTCGCCGTGGATCATGGTGATCTGGCAAAAGTAGAGCGTGTAGAACAGATAGGCCGGCAGGCACACCGCGAGCAAAATTGCGGCGATGGTCGCGTCGCTGCGCGGCGCTGGCACGGCGCTGGCCGCGGGCCAATGGACATAGGCCAAAAAGACCAGTGCGAGCGCCCACAGTGCGTGCGGTGACCACAGCAGGGTCAGAAAGGGAAAGAAATAAGTCAGCGGGTCTACCAGCGCGGCCAGGGTCAGAGCCAGTAGGCCGGCCGCGAGCAGTGTGGCTCGTTGTAGGCGTTCTTGCAGATGGGGGCCAACGGTGCCCAAGCGCTGGCGCAGCCAGGCCGATAGCAGGGCCAGCGCGCTAATGATCCACGGACCCAAGGGCCACTCGGGCCTCCAGTCCGTAGTCTGCACGATCAGCCGCAATTCCTCTTGGGCAGCGGCGATAATGGGTTGCAAGCCCTGGAGTGCAAACCAGGCGCAGAGCGCGGTGGCTGCTAGCCCCAGGTCGAGCAGGAAGGGGCGATTGGGATTGGGACGGATGATCTGGTGGAGCTGCGTCACAGCGGCAGGCTCTCGGCGCCGCTGTGACGCATGGCTCTGAGGGTGATGGCAGAGAGGATCACGGAGCCTGGTGGGTGGCCATATACTCTGCGAAGTCGATGATCGCGCCCTGTTCCGAAGAGGTGCCGAGTGCGTTGATCAAGCCGACGGTGTTTAGATTGTTGGGGCCGGAAAAGGCGGGCTCGACGCCCGCGACGACATAGTCGCGGAAGCCGTCGAGAAGGATTTCTTCGGGGTGCGGGTTGTCGTCCATGGGGATGAGTTCGTCGGCGTCGGCGCCGGGCCGGCGCAGCGCGAGGCCGTCGCCGACTTCCTCCACCGTGCCCTTTTCGCAATCGAGGCGCCAGCTCGATCCGCCCTTGTGGGTGGCGAAGGTACACTGGAAGTTGAAGGTGGTGCCATTGTCGAATTCGATCCAGCCGTCGATGGCACCGCCGCCGCTATAGGGGCTCCACGGGGGATTGAAGCTATTGCAGAAGAGCCGCTTGGGCTCGCTGTCGAGCAAGTAGCGCAGCTGGTCGAAGTCGTGGATGCCGCGCTCCCACAAATAGGCGTGGCGATCGGTGCCCGAGTGGTGGACCCTGGGCCGCCAGCCGTATTTGGTCATCAACCCGAAGCCCGGTGCGCCCAGTGTGCCGGCCTGCAGCAGGCGGCGGATGGTCTGGACGGGTGGATAGAAGCGGGCGTTCTGAGTGACAGCGACAACGACGCCCTGCTCTGCGGCGGCGGCGACGATTTGCCGCGCCTGGCTGAGTTCCTTGGTGAAGGGCTTTTCGACTAGCACGTGTTTTTTGGCGCGGACGGCTTCTAGACACTGGTCGGCGTGGAGGTCCGGGGGTGTGATGACGACGACCGCGTCCGCTTCCACGCTGCTCAATGCGGCGGTGAGCGAATCGAAGCAGGCGTCGCTGCCGAGGCCGGTGGTCTCGCGCGCGGCGGCGAGATTGTCGGCGCTGACATCGACTAGGGCGACGGCTTCGAAGTCGTCGCGNTCCTGAAAGCGGTTGAGCGGCCAGCGGCCGCGGCCACCGGCACCTACGTGGATCGTGCGGATCGTCATGGTNTNTTGCTCCAGTCGAGGGCGAGTTGGGTCAAGAGGCGCACGCCGAAACCGACGCTGCCGCGCGGGACATAAGGCTGGCCGGTCGCGGTGCGGGCGGTGCCGGCGATGTCGAGATGGGCCCAGGGATAGTCGGTGAATTCGCGCAACAGCGCGGCGGCGGTCGCGGCTCCGCCCGGGCGGCCACCGGAATTTTTCATGTCGGCAATATCGCTATCTATCTGCGCGCGGTATTCGGGCCACAGAGGCAGCCGCCACAGCTTTTCGCCGGTGTGNTGTCCGGCGGCNAGGAGCTGGNCGGCGAGATCGTCGTCGTTGGCGAATAGCCCCGCGGCGTGGTGGCCCAGGGCAGTGACGCAGGCGCCGGTGAGGGTGGCGAGGTCGACGACCGCCGCTGGCTTGTAGCGCGCGGCGTAGGTCAGGGCGTCGGCGAGCACCAGCCGACCTTCGGCGTCGGTGCTGAGGATCTCGATGGTTTTGCCCGAGAGGGTGCGCAACACATCGTCGGGTCGGAAGGCGGTTGCAGAGGGCATNTTTTCGGCGGCGGCGACCAGGCCNACGACCCGTCTCTTGAGACCGATGGCCGCGACCGCCTGCAGCGCGCCGAANACGGCGGCGGCTCCAGACATATCGGCCTTCATGCCGCGGATGCCCTCGACGCTCTTGAGCGAGAGCCCGCCGCTGTCGAAGGTGATGCCCTTGCCGACGAAGACCAGCGGTGCGCCTCGCAGCGGGCCGTGTTCGAGGGCGATAAANCGGGGCTTGTTGGCGCTGCCCTGGCCGACGGCCAAGAGCGCGCCCATACCGAGCTTCTTGATGCCCCTTTCATCGAGGACTTTGCAACGCAGGTCGTGGGCTTTGGCGATGCGGCGGGCGGTGCGGGCNAGATAGGCGGGNGTGGCGGCAGATCCGGGATGGTTGATCAGGTCGCGGGCCAGGCTGGTGGCTGCGGCGATGGCGATACCGCGGCGGATGCCGCGGCGGGCTGCGGCGAGTTTGCTCTGGTCGAATTCGACGACGGTGAGTCTCTCGAGTGGGTGCGGCCGCAGTTGGGAGCGATAGCCATCGAAGCGGTAAGCGGCCAATAGNGANGCTTCGGCGACGGCCTGGGCCGCGGTCTCGACGGGCAGATTGCCGGCGCCGGCGCCGTGGAGAATGGTCGCAGCGCTGCGGACGCCGAGGCGGTTGAGAGCGCCGATGGCGGTGCCGGCGGCGCTGCGGGCGCTCTCTGTATTGAAATCGCCTTTGTCGCCGAGTCCGACGACGAGGACGCGTGGGGCGGTGATTTTGTCGCCACCGTAAAGCANCAGGGTCTCGCCGGCGTTGCCGTTGAAGTCGCCGAGCTCGATAGCGGCGGAGATCTGGCCGCCGAGGGCCTTGTCGACCACCCCCGATGCGCCGCCCGGACTGGCTCCGGAAAACAGGTTGACGATNAGGATGTCGGCGACCTGTTTTTGAATTTCTCCCTGTCGTACTGTAATATTCATATCGCCCCGTGTTGAACGGGCGAGAAACTATTGCAGCGCCTAACTACTGTCAAGGAAACCCATGGACCTATTTCTGATCCGCCACGGCGAGTCTTGCAACAACGCGCTGGAGGATGCCAGCCTGCGCGTCGCCGACCCCGAATTGACCGAAAAGGGCACCGCGCAAATTGCGCGCGTNGCCGAATGTATCGGCGCNGGTTTGCACCTCTATCCCGGCGAGCGCGNCGACGGTCGCCCTGGCCTCGACCNACTCTATTGCAGTGCGATGATCCGCGCTTGCCACACCGCGCAGCCGATCGGTCGGGCTCTGGGTTTGGCACCGGAAGTGTGGCTCGATATCCACGAAATCGGCGGGATCTACCTCGACCACGGCGGCGACCGCGGCAAGGTNGGCTACCCGGGACAGACGCGGGGCGAGATCGCCGCGCGCTTTTCTGNGACNATNGCCGACGCGGTNGCAGCGGACGGCTGGTGGCAGGGGACCGCTGAGACCCCGGCCGCGGCACAGGGGCGGACCGTTGCGGTCGCCGCGGCGTTATTGGCGCGGGCTGAGGAGAATACGCGCATTGGTTTGGTTACGCACGGCGGCTTCATGAGCCTCTTGCTCAAGGCCCTGGCAAATGGGCTGCCCGGCCACCGCTTCTGCCACGAGTACGAGCACGACAACACGGCGATCACCCGCGTCGCCATCGCGCCGCGGGATATTGTCGTCGAATACGTCAATCGCATCGAGCATTTGCCCGACGAATTGCGGATGCCGCGGCGGCTGCCGGTGGTGTGAGCGATGGCCGACGCGCTGACACGCGAGTTGGGCGGCTTGTTGCGCGAGGACCAGATTCTGACCTCGCCCGAAGACCTCAGCGTTTATGCTTTCGACGGCACTGCGATGCTGCACCAGCGCCCGGCTTGTGTGGCGCTGCCGGAGAGCCGCGACGAGGTGGCGCGGATACTGACGCTGTGCAACGAGCGCGAAGTGCCGGTGGTGACCAGGGGATCGGGCACGGGGCTGGCTGGCGGTGCGGTGCCGTCACAGGGCGGCGTGGTGCTGTGCCTGGTGCGGCTCAACAGGATTCTGGAGCTGGATGCGGCCAATCTGGTGCTGGTCGCCGAGCCGGGGGTGCTCACCCAGAAAGTCGCCGACGAAGCGCAGGCCGCCGGGTTGTTCTACCCGCCCGATCCGGGGTCGATCAAGATTTCGACCATCGGTGGCAATGTCGCCAACAACTCGGGCGGGTTGCGCGGGCTCAAATACGGTGTGACGCGCGACTATATCATGGGTTTGGAAGTGGTGCTGGCCGACGGGCAGATCCTGGAGACGGGCAACAAATGCGTCAAGGACGTGGCAGGGTTCGCATTAAAGGATTTGTTCATCGGCTCCGAGGGCATGCTGGGCGTGATCACCAGGATCACACTCAAGCTGGTACCGGCGCCCGAGAGCAAGAAGACCTTGCTCGGCCTCTACGATGAAATGACGGCGGCGGCGGCGACGGTTTCGGCCATTATCGCCAATAAGATCATCCCCTGCACGCTCGAATTTCTCGACCGCACTACGATCGAATGCGTCGAGTCGCATGCCAAAATCGGCCTGCCGACCGACTGCGCAGCGGTATTGCTGATGGAGGTCGATGGGCACGCGGCCCAGGTCGAGGAGCAGACGCAGCAGATCGCGGCGATCGCGCGCCAGGGGGGCGCACGGGAAGTGCGCGTGGCGGCTTCGGCGGCAGAGGGGTTGCAACTGGCTTCGGCGCGGCGCACGGCCTTCAGCGCGCTGGCGCGGTTGGCACCGACGGTGGTTTTAGAAGACGTGACGGTGCCGCGCAGCGCCTTGGCGCAGATGGTGGGTTATGTACAGGAGGTGGGCCAGCGCCATCAGGTCAAAGTCGGCACCTTTGGCCATATGGGCGATGGCAATTTGCACCCGACCTTCTTGTGCGACGAGCGCGACGAAGAAGAGATGGCCCGGGTCGAAAGGGCGCTGGAGGAGGTCTTCGCCTATGCGGTGGAGTTGGGCGGGACCATTACCGGTGAGCACGGAGTCGGCCTGGCCAAGAAGCCCTTTCTGCCGCAACAGCTCGGTCCGGTGGGGATGGACATTCTGCGTCGAGTGAAAGCTTCTTTCGACCCGAAGGGGATATTGAATCCCGGGAATATGTTCGATTGAGCGAAGATGGTCTGAATCTACTGCGCGATCTCGACTATTCGGTCGTCCAGCAATGCATGCACTGCGGGATGTGCCTGCCGACCTGTCCGACCTACGACGCCACCCTGCGCGAGCGCGCTTCGCCTAGAGGGCGCATTGCGATGATGCGGGCGATAGCCGATGGCGACCTGGAGGCGGGTGCGACTTTCGCCGAGGAGATGTACTTCTGCCTGGGGTGCCTGGCCTGTCAGACGGCGTGTCCGGCGGGGGTCGACTACACCGCGCTCTTCGAAAACGCCCGCGCTGAGGTCGAGCGCCAGGGCTTGGTCGCGGGCGGGGTTCGCAATTTTGTGCGGCGCTGGACGCTGGGCTGGCTCTTTCTCAAGCGGGCGCGCTTGCAGCGGCTGGGGCGGTTGTTGCGCTTTTTTCAGCGCAGCGGCTTGCAGACCTTGCTGCGCAAGAGCGGTTTGGCGCAACTGGCGCCGTGGGGCCTGGGCGATTTGGAGCCTTTGACGCCCGCAATCGATGCGCGTTTTACCGACGAGCTGTATCGCCGGGACCTGCAAAGGGCCAATCCCCCAAAGCCGCGCTATAAAGTAGCGCTGATGGCGGGGTGCATTCAGGATATTGCCTTCGCTCAGATCAACGCCGATACGATCACCGTGCTGCAGGAGAATGGCTGCGAAGTGCTCTTACCGCAGGGGCAGGAGTGTTGCGGCTCGCTGCACGGGCACAATGGGGCAGTCGAACAGGCGCGGGAGCTGGCCAGAGCCAATATCGAAGCCTTTGGCGCCGAAGATCTCGATGCGGTGATCGTCAATGCGGGCGGCTGCGGCTCGCACAGCAAGCACTACGACCGTCTGCTGGCGGACGATCCCGACTACGCAGCGCGGGCGGCGGTGTGGAGCGCGAAGGTCGAGGACATACACCAATTCCTGGCGCAGATCGGGGTGCGTGCGCCCGGAGTCGAGTTGCCCGCGCAAAAAGTGACCTACCACGAGTCGTGCCACCTCAAGCACGGGCAGCAGATCTCGGCCGCTCCGCGCCAGGTGCTCAACACCGTGCCGGGTTTGCAACTGGTCGAGCTCAAAGAGGCCGACTGGTGTTGTGGTAGTGCCGGTATCTACAATATTACCCAGCCGGAGATGTCGATGCAGCTGCTGGATCGCAAGATGGGCCACGTGCGCGACACGGGCGCGACCGTAGTGGCCACCGGCAATCCCGGTTGCGCGATCCAGATCGCACACGGTAGCCAGCGCTGTGGCGTGGCCGTGGATGTCGTTCATCCGGTGTCGCTTTTGGCTGCGGCCTACCGGGCGGAATCGAGCCTGGGCGCATCGCAGAGCGCTACAGCGCTAAAAAAGGAGGAGTGAGATGCAACAGTTTGGTCTGACGCTGGAGCTCAAGGACGATCCCGAAATAATTGCCAAATACAAGGAGTTCCACGCCAACCCGTGGCTCGAGCCCCTGCAGGGTGCCAAAGATGTCGGTGTGGTCGATATGAAGATTTTTCTGCTGGGCACGCGGATGTTTATGTACTTGACGGCCGTCGACGATTTCGTTCCCGAGCGGGATTTCGCGCGCTATATGGAACAGAATCCAAAGGCGCGGGAATGGGACGACCTGATGCGGACCTTCCAGCAAAAGGTCCCGGAGGCCAAGGAAGACGAGTGGTGGGCGACCATGGAGCTGGTTTTCGACATGCAACTCCACATCTGAGAGGAGCGGTAAAATGAGCGATCGAGGCAGGCTCGCTGGCAAGGCGGCCATCGTAACGGGTGCGGCTTCGGGCATCGGTGAGGTCACGGCGCAGGTTTTGGCCCGCGAGGGCGCTAGCGTGTGCGTGGCAGACGTCAATGCAAAAGACGGCAAGCGCGTCGCCGACCAGATCAAGGCCGAGGGTGGCGCGGCGATTTTCGTACGCACCGACGTGGGCAAGTCCGCGCAGGTGATCCGGATGTTCGAGCGTACCGAAAAGGCCTTTGGGCGGGTGGACATCGTCCACAATAACGCCATCTGGTTCCGCCACGGTCCGGCGACTGAACTCGATGAGAAGGACTGGGACGGCACCCTGAATATCGGTCTCAAAGCGATCTACCTGGCCGCCAAATACGGCATTCCGGTGATGCGCAAGACCGGGGGCGGGGTTATTATCAATACCGGTTCAGTGCATTCGCTGGTTAGTTTCGCCGAGGCCACAGCCTACGATGCCGCCAAGGCTGGCGTTCTGGGTCTGACGCGGACGCTGGCCATCGACTACGGGCCGGATATCCGCGTTTGCGCGGTGTTGCCGGGCGCGATTTTGACGCCCCTGTGGGACGATTTGCAGGTGCCGCAAAAGGAGCGACGACGCTACGCCAAAATGGTGCCGGCCAATCGGCTGGGCACGGGCGAAGACATCGCCAATGCGGTGGTGTTCTTAGCCTCGGACGAGGCGTCGTTTATCACCGGTACCTCGCTGGTCGTGGATGGCGGGATGCTGGCGCGAACCGAATAGACCATCAGCGCAAGGACCCAATTGCCCCTGGTAGAAGAGCCGATGACCAAGCCGACGATCAAACCGCAAAATCCCAACTTTTCCTCCGGGCCCTGTGCCAAAAGGCCCGGCTGGGGTTTAACTGCCCTGCAAGGCGCGGCACTGGGCCGCTCGCACCGGGCGGCGCTGGGCCGCGCCAAATTGCAGGAGGTCATTGAGCGCTCGCGCCAGGTATTGGGTGTGCCGAACGACTATCGGCTTGCGGTAGTGCCGGCGTCAGACACCGGCGCGGTGGAGATGTGCCTGTGGTCGTTGCTCGGGGCCAGGGGTGTCGATGTGTTTGCCTGGGAAAGCTTTAGCCAGGCCTGGGTCACCGATATAACCAAACATCTGCAAATCGAGGCCACGCGCGTCTTTGCCGCCGACTTCGGGCAATTGCCGGATCTGGCCCAGATCGACTGGACGCACGACGCCGTCTTCGCCTGGAATGGCACCACGTCCGGGGTCAAGGTGCCCGACGGCGAATGGATTGCGGCCGACCGGGAAGGGCTGGCCATTTGCGATGCGACTTCGGCGGTCTTCGCGATGGACATGCCCTGGCACAAGCTCGATGTGGTGACCTGGTCGTGGCAAAAGGTCATGGGCGGCGAGGCGGCCCATGGGATGCTGGCGCTGGGCCCCAGGGCTGTGGCGCGGCTTGAGCATTATACACCGCCCTGGCCGCTGCCCAAGATCTTTCGCATGACCAACGGGGGTAAGCTCAACGAGGCGCTGTTTAAGGGAGATACCATCAACACGCCGTCGTTGCTCTGCGTAGAAGATGCAATCGACGGGCTGCGCTGGGCCGAGGCGATCGGCGGTTTGCCAGAGCTATTGCGGCGCTCGCGGGCCAATTATGCGGCGATTGCCAACTGGGTTGAGGCCCGTGAGTGGATCGACTTTCTGCCCGAGCGGCCGGAGATCCGTTCCAATACGTCTATATGCCTGAAGATTATCGACGAGTGGTACGCAGGTTTGCCCGTGGAGGAGCAGCGCGCCAAAGTCAAGCAGATGGTGGGCGCGTTAGAGACCGAGGGGGTGGCTCGCGACATCAATGGCTATCGCGATGCGCCGCCCGGGTTGCGCATCTGGGGCGGATCGACGGTGGAGACAGCGGATATCGAGGCGCTGCTGCCGTGGCTGGACTGGGCTTTCGCCGAGATCAAGGCGGCCTGAGCGCCGTGACCGGCTGTAGCCGGTGACGGTGGAGATGTGGTATCCGCGCTCCATGCCTTTTCCTTTTATCAGGATATCGGCAATGGTGAACTGAAGTGCTGCAGCAAAGAATTTGCTACAGCCTGCATACCCAATAGAATAAGCCCTGTTCTGACACAAGACAGAACAGGGCTTAAACCGTTCGTGTGATGCTGCATCTTAGGGCTACTTCTTCTTTTTCTTATTCCCCGCCTGCAATTTATTCGCTGATCCCACCGACCCGATGTGCATCGTGTCGTAGGCTTGCTGCGACGAGGTGAATGGCCCCGCATGGGTTTTCGAGCCGTGCCAGTTGAGGTTGGTGAACATCGGATTCGGAGCCCCTGTTTCTCTCTCTCGTTTGGCGATCCAGGCGTTCATGCGCTCGGTCAGGTGGGCGACGACGCCCTTTTCCCTTTTGGCGAGATTTTTCAGCTCGAGTGGGTCTGTGACGAGGTTGTAGAGTTCGACTTCGGGTTTGAAGTGGAAATCGGGCTCTAAGGCGACCATCAGCTTCCACTCGGGTGTGCGCCAGCCGTGCTTGCGCATCCAGGTGCACTCGGTGATATAGAAACCCGAGTAGTTGGAGGCTTTTTTGCCGTCGATCAGCGGTAATAGCGACTGGCCGTCGAATTTTATATCGGTTTTTATATTGAGCAATTGCAGTATGGTCGGTACCAGATCCTGGTGCAAGGTAGTGCCCTTGACCCGTTGCCCGGCGGGGATCTTGCCGGGCAGGCGGATGATCAGCGGCACGTAGAGCGTGTTTTCGTATATGCCGTGGTGATCGTACCAGCACTCGTGCTCGTAGAGAGTTTCGCCGTGGTCGCCGTTGATGACGATCAAGGTGTCGTCCTCGAGGCCCAGCTCGGAGACGCGGGTAATGATGCGCTGGATGCAGGCGTCCATATAGGCAATGGCGCCGTCGTACTGCGCATCGACATAGTGGCGGTCGGTGACCCCGGGCGGCATCCATTCGGCAAAGAAATCGCGAAAGGGCTTGAAGGCGAAGACCGGCTCCATCGATTTGTTCTTGGGGTCGAATTCATCGCCGCTATAGAACATCCGCTCGAAGGGCGCTGGCGGCAGGTAGG
Source organism: Gemmatimonadota bacterium (assembly GCA_002724215.1). GTDB lineage: Bacteria > Latescibacterota > UBA2968 > UBA8231 > UBA8231. Next base: position 10,837 of record PBOD01000019.1, read on the forward strand.
GCGCGTGCGGGTCCATGTGGCGCAGGAAGAGCAAGAACGGTTTCTTCGAGCGCGACAGCCGCTCGAGCTCGGGGATGGCGACCTCGTTGAGGTTTTCGGCCTTGGGGCTGCGTCCTTGGGCGAAAGATCCCCAGCCGGGGTAGTCTAAATATTTGTCAAAGCCGCGCGAGCTCGGGTTGCCCGAAAAGCCGACGCAGGAAGTATTATAACCGTTTTTGCGCAGGATCTCGGGCAGGGTGCGCATCTTTCTGGGCAAGCCGCCCTGATGGCGCAGGGCGACGACCGTAGTCGAGAAGCAGTCGAGGCCCGAGAGCATCGAGGCGTAGGCCGACGTGGTTGGGATGTGGGCCGAGTAGTTGTTCTCGAAGAGCGTGCCGCTCTCGGCGAAGCGGTCGATATGCGGAGTGGTCTGGCGGTCGTAGCCGTAGCAACTCATGTGGTCGGCGCGGAGGCTGTCGATACCGAAGAGAATGACATTGGTTTTTTTGCCGGGCATGGGATCCTCGCGGGTGAGCGTTGAAAATTGGCGCTTATAAGTACGCTCTTTTTATCGGGGCGTCAAGTTTGATAGTCGGCTCGTTTAAAGTGATATTATAGCGATGCACAAGATCGCCATCTGTATGGGGTTGTGGGCGCTGTGCGCCTGCCGCGCGCCACAGCCGGAGCCGCTACCTGCGCTGGAAGCACCCGCCGCCGAGATCGCGAAAATTACGCCCGATGTGGCGGCCTTGAGCCGGGTGCTGGACGATCCGTCCCGGGTGGATTCGGCGCGGATCGCCGCCGCGTACCAACTGCAGACCGTCGCGCCCGAGACGCTGGCAGCTCACTGGGGCCGCGGCGACAATCCGCGGATTATCCGCAGTCTGATCGAAGCGCAACTCGCCGCCAAAGACGAGGGCGCGCTACCCCTTTTGCTGGCGCTATTCGAACGGGTCGAAGGCGAGGGACGCATCGATTTCGAACGCGATATTCTCCACTACGGGCGCCGGGCCGAAGGGCGCATGCTGCAGTTGTTGCACGCCGATAGTCGGAGTCTGGTGATGCGGGCAATGGACGCGCTGGCCAAGATGGGCTCGGTGGCGGCGGGCGATTCAATCGCGCGTTTGTTGCAGCATCCCGAGCCCTGGTTGCGGATCAGCGCTGCGCACGCGGTGGGCGAGATCGGCGCGGAGGGGGCGGCTGCGCATCTGGTCGCGGCGCTGGACGACACGACCTATTCGGTCGTCAACGCCGCGCTGGTGGGTTTGGGGCGGCTCAAGGCGGTGGAGACCTACGAGCGGGTTGCGGCGCTGGCTGCCAGCGACAACAAGCACGTGCGCAAACACGCGGCGATCGCGCTGGGCGAGTTGGGGGACCGCCGCGGGTTGGAAATAGTCGCCCGGATGGCGAGCGACGATTCAGACTCGGGCGTGCGCTTTATGGCGGGTAGGGCGCGCGATAAACTGGAGCAGGCGCCATGAAGTTACTGTGGGGCTTTGTCTCGCTGGCGTTCGTTGTGGGCTGCGAAGAAGGGAAGAAGATCCTCGATCAGGGCGAGGAGGAACGGGTGGTGGAAGAGCCAGCGCAAGTGCCGACAGAGCCTGCTGGGGGAGAGAATGACGGGTCGGATGATGCAATCGCGCCCGCGCCGCAAACCCCGGCTAGCAGTCCGGGCATCGGTCCGACAGACCCGCCTTATACCACTGAAGTGACTTTTCCCAGCGGCCTGCACCTCGCCGGGCTGGGGACGGTGTCGGCATTGACGGCGACCTATCCCGATCCGGCCAGCGGGCTGCTGCCCTTTGCCACCTCGCGGCAGCGGCACTATGCGCCGGTCGAGTATTTCATTGATATACGCTCGCTTTCGGATAGCCAACGCGAGCGGCGGGTTGCCACCAATTTCAAGCTCAACGAATACGTGCGGATTCCCGAGCGCAACGGGGACCACCACATCTATATCGACGCCGAGATCGCCCTGCACGCGCAGCAATTGCGCGACGCCTGGGGCGGGCCGCTGGTGTTGACTTCGACCTTTCGCAGCCCCGAGTATAATGCCGCGATCGGCGGGGCGTTTTTCAGCCGGCATATGTACGGCGACGCCGTCGATATAAAGGCCAACAATGAAACGATGGCCTTCGACCTCTACAATCTGGCCAAATTCCTCGAAGTGAGTTTTCTCGACGCGCCCGAAAATACCATCGTCGGCCGCAACACGCCCTGGCTCCATATCGACGACCGCGGCTGGTCGCTCAATACCCCCGATACTCGATAGGAGAAGGCGCATGTGGTGGCCGCTATTGGTTTTGGCATGGGCGAGTCCGCTGGTGGCGGGCACGCAGCTAGTCGTCGCGGCGAGCGAGATCGCCGCGACGCGTTTTGGCGAGGGCGACCTCGACGGGGACGGACAGGGGGAACTGGTTGTCGGCGGGCGGGTCGGGCCCTTTCGCCCGGTGACCGATGCGCAGGAGGGCCGTCGCGCTCGCATCGAAGTGCAGGTCTACCAGCGGGGCCAGTTGCAGACCATTGCCGCGCTGGATGAATTGCCGGTGGTCGCGGATATCGCGGTGGCGGATATCGACGGCGACGATCGCGCCGAGATCCTGGCCATAGGATGGCATCGGTTGTGGACGCTGCGGCTGGAAAGGGGCAAACTGGTGGTTGCCGGGGAGCAGGTGCTGGCCGCTGGGCGGCTGGTGCGGGTGGCTGCTGCCGATCTGGACGGCGACGGCCGCGCTGAGGTCATTCTGGCGGAGCGGCGGCAGACCCCGGGGGCGGAAGTGGTGGTTACCACGCTGGGCGTCTATCGCTATGGGGGGCAATGGCAGGAGGTGTCGCGGTTGGATCTGGATGGCGATGTCGGCGATCTGTGCCTGGGCCAGGTGGCCGGACGACCGTCGCTGGCGCTGGAGTTGGGGACCGAGGAAATCGGCGGATTGGTGCAGACCTACGCATTTGACGGCCTTGTGCCGCGTTGGCGCGCCGACCAGCAACTCACCCGTGACCACATCCGCGCGCTCAACCTCGATCTGCGGTCCCTGGCCGGGCGGGCGCTGCTGGTCGTGGGCGATATTGCGGGTAGCGTGGCCCTGCTGCAGCCGCTGGGTGGGCGCTGGGTGGGCACGACAACCGTCGCGGCGCCCCCGGGGCCGTTGCGGGGGCTGCATTTGACGCAGCTTTTCGACGCTGAGGGCGTGCAGCTTTTGGGCGCCAGCGGGTTGCGTGGCGCGGTGTGGATGGCGGATGGATTTTAAAGGGTGAGCGGCGAGTAGGCCCTGCCCCGAGCCTATCGCGACTATCCGCGGTTGATGCGGTTGATGGGCGTCTTGCTCGAGGGCAAGGCGGCGGTGCTGGGGTTATTGGCAGAGAATTCGTTGCCGCACGCCTCGCCGTGCTATGTCCGCGCCCGGCTTTGCGACTATCGCTGCGCTGATCCGGCGCAATACCAGGCGGGGCAGTGGTAGTCGCGGCACGAAAAGGGGCTCTATTGCCCGGTGGTCGAACCGAGGGGCCGCTGAACTACTGCAGGTCGGCGCCGGGCCACTGGTCGGAACGGGCTGTTACATCGACGGTGATCCCGTCGGGGTCTTCGACCTTGAAAGCCCCCTCGGTGATATTCGTGGGGTCGACGACCTCTTTGCCGCCCAGACCGTCGGAAAAGATCTCGTAGCCCATGTCCAGTAGTCGTTGCCCCGCCGCCTCCAGGTCGGGAACCCGGACGCCGATGTGCAGGTAGTCGAGCATGCCGCTGACGTGTTCGGGGCGCTCGGGGCCGTTGTGCTGGAAGACGCGGAAGTTGTGGTGGCCGTCGCTCAGGTCGAAGCAGTTTTCCTGGGTGGAGACGACGGGGAGGCCGAGGCCATCGCGCCAGAAGCGGATGGTTTTTGCCAGATCGGTGGCGCGGACGCCGATGTGTACTAGAACTGCAGACATGATTTCCTTCCTTTTTGTAGTGATCCGGTATCTAATTTAATAAATCGAGGGCGGGGAAAACAGGGCTTGAAGTGAGGTGATTGTCCGCTGTCGAGCTACGGGAGAGCAGGGGGTAATTCTATGGTGTTAGTTCAGTTTAATAGAAATCAATTAATCTGTTAAAATTTTTGTATTTAAATAAGTTATTGTTTATTATGGCAGATGCGGAAACCACGAAGTTGGCCGGAAAAAACGGGGGCAAAATCTCTTGACTTATATACAAATGTATACTATTCTTTTGTGTAGATAAAATACAGGGTACTTAAGTACTGCACAATGGGGCCGAGCAGCCGGCGCATCGCGCCCCAGCATCTTAAGGGGGAGCAGGAGCCATGAACGACATTTTAGAATTTCTCGCCGCGCGCGAACGGGGGCCCAACGGGCGGGTTCAGCACCGGTTGGGGTGGTTGGCGTCGGTCTATCTGCGGGCTGCAGTTATCGTCGTACTGAGCTACTCCGCTTACCCACATCTCGCGTAAATACGAGTAAAGGGAGAGAGTCATGCCGCCTATCGAAAAAGATCGCATCGAGCGCGCTGCGCGCATCTATGCCAGCAACCACGCCGCCGGCCTGGCCCTGGGCATCGCCCCGGGCAGCTTTGGCCGCCTCTGCCGCCGCTACGGCATCGAGACGCCCCAGGCCCGCAAGCGCCGCCACCGCAGCGAGTGGAAGCGCGATAGCTTGCTCGAAATCGAGTAATGGAGCAAAGGAGAGGTGTTATGTCGAAGGGCAGTATCAACAAAGTCATNCTGATCGGCAATTTGGGGTCTGATCCCGAATTGCGCNTTACCCCCAGTGGGGTGCAGGTCGCCAATTTTAGCCTGGCGACNACCGAGTCGTGGACCGACAAGAGCGGCGAGCGCCAGGANCGGGCNGAGTGGCATCGCATTGTCNTGTGGCGCCGNCTGGCCGAGGTCGCCGGTCAGTATCTCAANAAGGGTAGCAAGATCTACATTGAGGGCAAGCTGCAGACNCGCTCCTGGGAAGACCAGAACGGCCAGAAGCGCTACACNACCGAAGTGGTCGCCAATTCNATGGAGATGCTCGACGGTGGCCAGGCCGCTGTTGCCGAGGTCGATATGGCTTACAATGCCCGCGAGGGCGCGGCGGCGGGCGCACCGGTGGCTTCTGGCGCACCGAGCGACGACGGATTGCCTTTTTAGCCGACTTGTGACATGGGCGTCCCCTGCTTGACGCCCCTATGAGATTTATTAACTTGGTCACGCTCCGCGATGGAGCGTGACCTTTTTGATAGCATAATAAGGAGCGGCGGTCATGGCCTTTGAACTGAATGCGACGAGCAAGATTAAAAATATAACCCAGNCCTACGACGGCCCGCGCTTCCGCGACGGTCGGCCCAAAGTCGATGGCGATATCGTTGAGCGCATGCGGTTGGTGACCGTTGAGGAAGCCTGGGGCGTGTTGATGGGCAAGGGGCATCAGTTTCAGTTTGACGGCGAGTGGATCAATCTACACCCCGAGCGGGTGATCGTGGGGCGGGCGGTTACCGCTCGCTATATCCCATTTCGCCAGGATTTCAACGATGTGGTGCAGGCCGAGGGCGAGCGACACAACAGGGTCGGCGGCCAGAATAGCTGGGTCATCGATACGCTGGTCAAGAACGACGTGCTGGTCGTCGATCTCTTCGGCAAGGTGCTGCGTGGCACCTTTATTGGCGACAATCTCGGCACTGCCATTGCNACCAACACCGGGGGCACNGGTCTGATCGTCGATGGCAGCATTCGCGACGACCACCGCGTGCGCCAGCTGGATATGAATGTTTTGTGCCGCGGGCTGCACCCTTCCGCCATTGGCGAGGTGACCATGGCCGAGATGAACGGCCCGGTGCGCATCGGCGAGGCCACCTGTATGCCGGGCGATATCGTGCTGGCTACGCCCACCGGNGTGATCTTCGTGCCGCCGCAATACGCTCGGGAAGTCGTCGAGGCTTCCGAAAATACGCGCCTGCGCGACTACTGGGGCAAGAAGAGCATCGCCGACGGTCGCTATACTCCGGGCGAGGTCGATCGCGCGTGGTCGAAAAAGATGACTCGNGAATTCGACAGATGGAAGAAGACGGCGGATATACAGGCGATTTTNGCTGAGCTNTAATCGGCTAATCGCNAAGGCCCAAAAGCCCGGGATCGCACNGATCCCGGGCTTTTGCCGTTCTCAGCAAGATCTGGTGTTGGCCGGCANGCTGAGCGCGGGCGACGTTTNCTCGTGCTCAGCGACAAATTCCAGTCGTGTAAGTGCCCCGCCAGGCGGTTGAGGCAGTGAGGGGTGCCGGTTATATTCGCCACTCAACTTTGCCGGGAGAAAAAACGTATGGGGCGCAAATTGCGGATGGGCGTAATCGGGCTCGGGATGGGCCGAGGCCACGCCCGTGGTTATCATTCTCATCCCCAAGCGGAGTTGGTCGCGCTGTGCGATCTCGACGAAAAACGNCTGGGGGAGACGGCCGAGGAACTGGGTGTCGAGCAGANATATACNGATGTCGATGCGATGTTCAAAAAAGCCGATCTCGACGGGGTCAGCGTGGCCTTGCCCAACAAATTGCACGCGCCGATGACCATCAAGGNCCTCGGACGCGGCCTGCACGTTTTGTGCGAGAAGCCGATGGCGCGCACCGTNCGCGAGGCCGAGAGAATGCTGCAGGCGGCGCAAAAGGCGCGCAGGAATTTGATGATCAACTTCTCNTACCGCTTCTCCGATATGAGCTACGCGCTCAAAGATGAGGTCGAGCGCGGGGCGGTTGGCGATATCTACTTNGGGCGCACGGTGTGGCACCGGCGGCGGGGCTTCCCCGGCTTCGGCGGTTGGTTCTGCGACAAGGACATGGCTGGGGGCGGCCCGCTATTGGATCTGGGCGTACACCGGCTCGATCTGGCGCTGTGGCTGATGGATTATCCCGAACCGGTGGCCGTTAGCGGCTCGACGTATGATCCGCTCGCCCGAGTCGAGGCCAGGCGTCAGCGCAAGCCCTATACGGTAGAGGATCTGGCCTGCGGTCTGGTAAAATTCGCCAACGGGGCGACGCTGGTTTTAGAGGCGAGTTGGGCATTGAATATCGGTGAGGATGAGCACATGGTTACCGAACTCTACGGGACCAGAGGCGGGCTAGTCCAGCGCAACGAAAAGGGCGGCTATCAGTTCGAGGCTGAGTTGTACACGGAGGAAGGCGAGAGCTATTTTACCAAGAGGCTCGACCGCCGGCGCGAGAGCGCGCCGCAGTCGTATCACGAGTTCGTCGATAGCATTATCGAAAAGCGCGCGCCGCTGGCTACGGGCGAACATGGCTTGAAGGTGATGAAGATCCTCGAGGGCATCTACAAGAGCGCGGCGACGGGGCGCGAGGTGCGCTACAGAACGTAAAGACCCGGCGGGCGCGATGCCGCCGGGTCTTTATGCGGGATGTTCACCAGGCGCTTACTCGGGCTGGGGGACTATGCGAATATACGGCAGCGGCGATTCCCAACCACCGGGGTATTTTTCTTTGGCCTCTTCGTCCAGTACCGCCGGGGCGATGATCACATCGTCGCCCTGTTGCCAGTTGGCGGGGGTGGCGACCTGTTTGTTGGCCGTGAGTTGGCACGAGTCGAGCAGGCGCAGGAGTTCGGCGAAGTTGCGGCCGGTGCTCATCGGATAGGTTAGCGTTGCCTTGATCTTCTTGTCGGGGCCGATGACGAAGACTGAGCGGGCGGTGGCATTGTCCAGCGGGGTGCGGCCCTCAGAGCTGTCGCCAGCGTCGGCTGGCAGCATGTCATAGGCCTTGACGACGTTGAGCTGGGGATCGCCGATGAGCGGGTAGTTGAGCGCGTGTCCCTGCGAGGACTCGATGTCTTGCGACCACTTCTCATGGTTTTCGACGCCATCGACGCTGATGCCGATGACTTTGCAGTTGCGCCGATCGAATTCGGGTTTGAGACCGGCGACGGCGCCGAGCTCAGTCGTGCATACGGGTGTGAAATCCTTGGGATGCGAAAACAAAATGGCCCAGCTATCGCCGATCCACTGGTGGAAGTCGATCGCGCCTTCCGTAGTGTCGGCGGTGAAGTTGGGGGCTTCGTCATTGATTCTGAGGGACATGGCCATTCTCCTTTGGTTCGGTCGTCTTTGCAGCAGAGAAATTTAAGATATGAACGGCGGTTGCGCTGTCAATCGCCGACGCCGAGGCTTCTGAGATAGCGGGCGCTTTCGGCCACGGCGGTCTCGGTGCCGAGGTCGGCCGAGGCCTGGTGGATGGTGATGTGCCCCCGGTAATCCAGGTCGCTGAGCGCGGCGATAATCGGCGCGAAGTCGATCCCCTCATCCGCCCAGATCGGCACCTGGCGGAAGCGCACTTCGCCACGGCACCAGGTTTCCAGTACGCTATCGCCATCCGGGCCGATGACGTGGTTTTGCAGGTAGACGTTGAAAATGTGCGGGGCGAAGCGGCGGATGGTGTCGAGTCCGTAGTCCTGGCCGCAGAGCTCGAGATTGGCGGGTTCGTAGATCAGGCCGAAGTTAGGGCGAGCGATACTGGCGATGGTTGCCAGCGCGCGATCGACTTCCTCGAAGAGGCTGCGGGTGTGGCACTGGTGAGCTAGCTGCAGGCCGCGCTCGGCGGCTTCGTCGCAGGCGCGGCGGGTCCACTCGAGGTCCTCGTCGGTTTTGATGCAGACGCGCAATAGCAGCGCGCCGAGTTGTTCGGCGAGGTCGAGATAGGGCGTTATATGGCGCAGAGCCTGGGGGCCTTCGTCGTCGCTGTTTTCGGGGATGGGAAAGTCGCCAGTGAGCATGGAGACGGGCAGGTCGTGCTCGGCGAGTAGCGCACGGGCGGCGCCGACGGTCTCGCGCGGGCTGTGGACACCGACCTGTGAGGCCCGCATGCACAGGGCGTCGTAGCCGTGCTGGGCGGCGAGAGAAGCCAGTTGTTGCAGGGTCATATTGGCTTCGCGCTTGGCGAGAAATTTTTCGGCGACGCGGACGGAGAGCGAGAGTTTCATCGGGTTTCCTTGATCTGCTGTGGGCTTTGTGTCGCCTCATCGGATATGTTGTGGTTGGGTAATTTGGAGAAAGAAAGGATGGGTTGGCAAATGGCTGTTGGCAAGGGGATTTTGATTGCAGCGTTTGTGCTGTGTGCGGCCACATCTGTCCGCGCCTGGTGGAGCGATGGACATGCGGTGATGACCGAGGCGGCGGTGCTGGCTCTGCCGCTGGAGGTGCCGGCGTTTTTTCGCGCGGGCGGGCAGGTCGCGGCGCATCTGTCGATCGATGCCGACGTGTTTAAGAATCGGCGGGTGCCGACGCTGGACAATGCCGAGTACAGTGAGCACTTCTTCAATCTAGAGTACTTGCAGGGGCGATCTTTTCCAGCCCGACGCTACGATTTTATTGAATTGTGCCAGCAGCTCGGGCTCGATCCGCAGCGGGTGGGCTTTGCACCCTATGCCATCGTCGAATGGACGGGAAGGCTGACGGCGGCCTTTGCCGAATACCGCCGCTGGCCCGAGGATGAGTCGATCCGCTATAAGTGTCTGGTCTACGCCGGTTTTATTGCCCACTATGCCGAAGATCTCTGTCAGCCCCTGCACGCGACGGTGCACCACAATGGCAAGATCGGCGCGGATGGAACCGCGGTGGGCAAGGGCATACACGAGCGGGTGGATTCCGCGCCCGGGCGGCTCGGCTTTACGGCCCAGGCGCTGGCGCAGGGGCAGGAAGTGGCTGCTTTCGACTCGCTGATGGCAGGCGTTGTCGATCAGGTCGTCGAGAGCAATAGCCGGGTGCAGGCCGTCTACGACTTACTGGGCAGGTGGGACAACGCCGACGATGGGCAGATGCGGGCGCTGGTGGAGGAGAGGTCGCGGCGGGCGGTGCATTTTACCGCTTCGCTCTATCTGACCGCCTGGCGCAACTCGGAGGATATTCGCCTGCCTGGCTGGTTGCGAAGATAGGGCGCCGCCCCCGCTATAGCTGTACGCTGAAGCCGTCGGGGTCTTCCAGCCCCTGGGCGTAGATTTCGGGATCAATATCGAGCCCGACGCCGGGGGTATCCGGCACGTGGAGGATCGAGTCTGTAAATTGCCAGCCGTCCTCGACCAGGCCCGGCAGTGCGGCCGGTGCGGCTTCAAGCAGCAGGTAGTTGGGCGTTGAGGCGGCGAAGTGGGCGTGGTGGTAGCGCTCGATGTACGATCCCCAGGTGTGCGGGGCGACGTGGACCTCGCCCCATTGTTCCAGTCGTGCCGCGGTCTCGCGCCACCAGGTCAGGCTGGCGAAGCGGAAGTCGTGCTGGACAACATCGATAAAGCCCTTTTCGACCATGTCGAAGAAATTGGGTGGGGGTGAGAATTCGCCATCGGCGATGAGGGTATCCCAGCCGCTCTCGACGATGTGGTCTTTGAGGGCGAGGTTGAGCGGGGCGTCTTCGGCGAAGGGTTCCTCAAACCAGTAAATACCGACATCGGCGCAGGCATCGAGCAGGCAGATGGCGGTGTTGAGGGTATTGCCCATATTGGCGTCGATGAGAATCTTGGCCTGGGGGCCGGCGGCTTCCCGCACCGTGCGGATGACCAGTTCGTCGCGCTCCAGGCCCTCGCTGGGCGGCATCCAGCGGGCGCCGCGGCCGACCTTGATCTTGAAGTTGCCAAAGCCGTGCTCCTGGCCGCTGGCGACTTCGGCGCGAAAGATATCTTTGACCTGTTCCTCGTCTTGGACGCCTAAGTCGTCGATGTAGATCGAGCCGTCGTAGAGCTCGACCTGGCGCTTGCCGCGGGCGCCGAGCAGGCGGTAGAGTGGCAAATCCATCATCCGCGCGACTAAGTCCCACAGCGGCAGGTCGACGATACGCCCGGTCTCCAGGCTGCCTTCGGGCAATTGGAAGAGCTCGTCGATATCGCGGCCGAGCAGCTCGCGTGCGCCGTCCTCGGCGATGCGCGACCAGCCCAGGCCCCAGGCGCCGTCGGCAGTGTGCAGCCGGACGACGGCATCGGATATTTTGGGGCCGTGCGTGGGAATGCGGGCGTTGTAGCCGATGCTGCGCGGGCGGGTGCCGCGCAAGATGGATTTTTCGATGCGGGCGATTTTGCCTTTGGGGACTTGGTGCACGGGGAGTTCCTCTCGTCAGGGCGGGGGCAGAATGCCCTCGCCATTCCACAATGGGGTTTGCGGCCAATAGGCCGACCAGCCGAACCACATCGAATTGTACGCCGGCCATTGCGTCAATTGCGCGCCCGCGAGGGAGCCGCTTACTGCTCGGCCGAGCATATTCCACTCGCTGCCGGTTTCGAGGTCTGTCAGGGCCAGCGGCAAATCTCCCTTCCGGTCTAGCGCGCGGAAGGTCAGGGTGCGCCCGCCGACGCGGCGGCTATAGGGGATCGCAGTGCGGCTATGGCGATCGAAAACCACCAGCAGATCGCGGTTGCCCAAGCGGTCGTTGATGGCACCGCGGTCGGGCATTGCGGCGAAGGGATAGGCCTTGCTCACCCCGTCAGCGCGCAACCCCAGGACCATTTCCTTGGCTGCCAGTTTTTTGCTCGGTTGCGCGGTGGTGGGGNCGAAAATAAGCATCCCGTGGTCGCTGCGATAGTCCCCGTAGGGATAGTGGAGATAGGTTTCCAAAGGATAGAGGGCGCGGATATAGGAGGGGTAGTGCGCGAGGCCGGTGGCGGCCTGGGCGATGGAGGTGTGCGGGTGCATTNTGCGCCACAGGCCCNAGGTGGTTTCGACCANGGGCATCAGCGTCAGACGGCGTCCGGTGTCCCGCTCGCCAATATTGGCGTAGATCATCTGCGGATAGAGCGCGTCCTCGTCGCTGCGGTCGTACATCACCAGGTTGCTATTGATGAGCATGCCGGAGACGCCGAGTTCGATTTGTGAGGAGTCTGGGGCGGTGCCGTCGAAGACCAGGNCGGTGCCGGTGAGGGGACAAAAGGTGACGCAGATGTACTGCCCACCGAGCCGGTCGTTGACGATCTCGTGTTTCCAGCNGAGGCGATGCGGATAGGCACGGGCCTCGCCNTTTAGGGCAACGCCAAGGACGAGGTCGCCGTCGCTNAGGTATGCGGCTTCGCCGGGGGCGACGGCTTGCGGGTTGNTCATGGCCGGGATGCCGTCGCGCGGCACACCGCCCGAGCGCAGGTGGCGCGGNAGTTCGTCGAGACGGTCGTAGATGTCGGCGTGCAGGGGCAGGGTGAGGAGGGTACTGAGGGCGAGCGCGAGCATGGCCAATCTCCTTTGCGTATGGACGCTACGAGAGATAAGCAAGCACGGCGCTCGCCGTCGTGAAATATTCCCGCCCGTCAACTGAAATCGCTGGCGAAATTTTCGCTTATGGTGTCGCCCTCATAGAGCGCCCCGTCTGCTTCGACTAACGCGCCGTCGCCGCGCAGGATCTGGTTGGGCGTGCGGCAAGCGACGCGGGCGGGAAACTGCTTTTCGAGTTNGGCTTGCTGTANTTTGCGCCGTGTCGCGGCCTCGTCGAAACTGAAGTCGGCCAGGACCGCNGNGCGCAGCGCCGCCAGTTCGGCCGCTGCATCGCCCGTGGCCTGGTGCGCAAGGTCGATCTGTTCGTCTGGATCATCCTGCAGGTCAAAGGCCAGGGCTTCGCAGTCGCGAAAGACCACNTATTTNTAGCGCTCGTTGCGGATCATGCGGAATTCAGTGCCCGTGCCCCAGCGCGGTAGCAGCGATTCGGTGATGACACCGGGGCGGTCGTCCAGGTCGGGGCAGGCCTCGCCGCGCACCGCCGGGCTCAGGTCGATGCCGTCCAGGTCGGTGGCCAAAGGTGTTGCGGTCAGACCGCACAGCGTGGGAAATAGGTCGGCGAGGCTGGTGGGGGTGGTGATTTCCTGGGCTGTCAATTCGCCGCGGCGGTGCGCCGGCGTCGAGATGATCAGCGGCACTCGCGCCGCGGCNTCGTGCCAGGTATTTTTCCAGAATAAACCGTGTTCGCCGGCCATCTCACCGTGGTCGGAGGTGTAGACGATGACGGTATTGTCTAGCAGNCCGTCGCGCTCCAATACGGCGAGGAAGTCGCCNAGCATTTCGTCGAGGAAATCGACACAGGCGAAATACGCCGCGCGTGCTTTCATCATCTCGGCNCCTTCGATTTCTTCGGTGCGGAAGCCCGCGATTGCGCCTCGCGTCATCGGGTGGTCGGCGCTGTCGCCGCTGCGGCCTATGCGCGGCGGGGTGACGCTGTTGGGATAGTAGCGGTCGAAGTGGCGGCTGGGCGCGGTCAGTGGGAAGTGCGGGCGGCTGAAGGAGGCGTAGAGCAGCCAGGGCTGATCGGGNTGGTGGTGCCGCTGCTGGCGCAGCCAGGCGGTGGCTTCGCGGGCGACCATCTGCTCNTGCAACAGTGATTCGGGGATCTGGCTCAGCCCGGCATCGACGGTGCGCGAGCGCATGTCCATGCCGGGCTTGAGGCCGTCTTCTGCGTAGAGGTCCAGCGGGTCGAATTGGTGTGCGCAGGGGCCGCCGAAGTCGCCGTAGGGCCGATGCTGAAAGCCCGCTANCTGTCGCGAGCCGCCCAGGTGCATCTTGCCGACGGAGCAGGTTGCGTAGTCGTGGTCGCCAAGATGGGCGGCGAAGGTCGGAGCGTCGGGCGGCAGGATTGAGCCATTGCTCCAAGCGCCGCAGCGGTGCGAGTGCCGACCGCAGAGCATGGCGATGCGGCTGGGACTGCACAGCGGCATCTGGCAATAGGTGGACTCGAAGTGGACACCTCGTGCGACCAGGCCATCGAGCGTCGGTGTGTGGCAGGGCTCGCCGCCTTTTTCGCGCGGGCGCGATGAGAGAAAGCGGTAGGAGTGCTCGTCGGAGTGGAGGAAGAGGATATTGGGACGATTGCTCATGGCGGCAGCCTCACTGGTCGAGATGCGGAATTGGGACCATCTTGGTNTGGGAAGACGGTCCGTAAGATGGAGGTTGCGCCGCGGGCGCGTCAACTGTCGACAAGAGTCTGTATTATNAAAATAGTATGAAAAAATTTGCCCAATACGCCCTGAGCCTTGGCTTGACCGCGCTCTTTGGCTATATGGCTTTTGCCGATGTGGAAGTATCCGCCCTGTGGGTGGAGATGCAAAGAGCGTCGCCTCTGAGTCTGGGGGCGATCGTGGTCATCACGCTGGTGCGAATCGGGTTGCGGACCTGGCGCTGGCAGTTGATGATGCGCCAATTCGCAGCCCATATCGGCTTTGTCGCGACCTATATGGCGGTGGCGGTTTGCTATGGGGCCAATGTCGTGGTGCCGCGGTCGGGCGATGTGCTGCGGGCGGTTGTACTGGGCTGGTCCGACAAAATGCCGCTGGCACCGATGCTGGGGTCGGTCGTNGCCGAGCGGGTTTTCGACGTATTGCTCCTGGTGTTATTGGCCGGAGCCGTTTTTTCTCTGGTGACCCCCGCCGGCGCCGAGTTCTATCCCCAATTGGCGTGGTCTTTACCGTTGGGCATCGCTGCCGTCGGTTTGGCACTGGGGGTGATGATGGCCTTTGCCGCGGGGCGCTACGAACTGGTGGTGCGCGCTCTGCGGCGGGTATCGCCGCGCCTGGCCGCGCTGGTCGAGCCGCATATCACGGCGCTGGCCCTGGGGATGGGCGCGCTGCGCAACCCGCACCTGTTTGCGACCATNGCCGCCGTTTCCCTGCTGATGCATCTGGGCTATGCTGGCTTGCTCTACGTGGGTTTCTGGGGGTTTGGCCTGACCGAGACCTACGCTCTGGGCACGGTGGCGGCGTTGACGACGATGGTGGTCTCGGCGGTGGCCTTCTTCGTGCCGACGCCGGCGGGCATTGGCCCCTACCACTTTTTTTTNAAAGAAGCCCTNACCNNATTTTACGGGGTGCCGCCGACCGAGGCCCTGGCCTGTGCGACGATCGTNCACGCGACGTATAACGCTACCTACTTGGTCGTGGGCGGCGGGGCTGCGGTCGCAGTACAGATCCGGCGTTTTGCGGGGGAGCGCGCGGCCCGAGCGGGGCGCGAGTGAAAGACTTTGGTCGGCCGGCTGTGTTTATNTTATATATTAAATTAGGGCGAAAGGAGTGATGTTNCATGGTNTACACCGTCCTGCTGGCCCTGCTCGTCGCCGGTGCCGTCCGGGCCCAGACGCTCGNATTGCGCCAGGTCGGCGCAGCGGATACCGGCGCGATAGAGATCGCCGTGTATNGCCGAACTCGCCGATACACGGGCGAGCGGCATCAGCTTCTACGTCGCCANTCCCGAGGATGCCTTCGCGGTGATCGGGGCAGAGCGGCCCTTTGCTCAGGGACCGCTTTTGGCTCCGGCGGTGGAATTTCTCAACGAGACGATGGCCGGGGCGATTGGGGCGCCGGAGGGGATGGTGCTATTGCCCTATGCGGCGGTGCGCGGGCCGGGTGCAGAGCGGGGGCGCACGGGGGCGGGGGAGGTCGCTCGCTTTGCCCTGCGGCCATTGCGGTCGGGCCCGCTGGCGATATCGCTGATTAGCACGGCGATATACGAGGCCAAACTGGTCCTCGACGACGGGGTTGGGGAACGGCTTTTTGCGGGACTGGGCAGGCTCGAATGGCATGCCGGCGGTCGGGAGCCGGGCCAATCCAGCCCGGTGGATCTCTCAAATGCACCAGCTCCGGGTTCGCTGCGGGAGAAATCCGCCGCCGGTAGGTGGCAGAGCTGGGCCGAAATCAAAGCGGGCGTCACTGCCCCGTGAGTTATGCGCCTGCCGGTCTGGGGTGCGCAGGGAGGAGAGGTTGCATGAAAGCGGAGCAGGATATCCGGCCCGACTGGGACGAATACTATATGAGCATTGCCATGGCCGTCAGGGCGCGGGCTAATTGCACCGGCAATCGCGTTGGGGCAATTCTGGTGCAGAACGACCGGATTATCGCTACCGGCTACAATGGCACGCCGCACAATATGGTCAATTGCCTGGACGGGGGTTGCGATCGCTGCGCGAACCGCGAGAAATACGATTCGGGCAAGGATTACGATCTGTGCATTTGCGTCCACGCCGAACAAAATACCTTGTTGGCGGCGGCGCGCTTCGGCATCTCGACCGAGGGGGCGGCGATGTATTCGACGATGCGCCCTTGTTTCGGCTGCACCAAGGAAATTCTCCAGGCCAGCATTCGCGCGGTGTACTATTTGCACGACTGGGTCTATCCCGACCCGGAGCGCCAGGCCAGTTACGAGGACCTGCAGTCCTTCGTGCCCGATGGCGTGAAGCAACTGCAGATGGAAGATCCGAATGCGGTGTGGGCCGTCTCGAATCTGCGTCGGGATTGATTTGTGGTAATTGTTTTTTGAAAGGGTGAACTAGTACCGCCAAACCAAGGGTAGTCCAGCGGCAGACGAGAAGTGTTTTGGGGAGACAATTTGTTGAAAACATATGTAGCTGGGGCGAGGAAAGAGGCGCGTGCTGACTAGGTGCGGCATCTGTGCTGCGGCAATCCATTTGTGGGCGCTGGGATGGGCTGGGGCCGAGCCGATTGCAGTGGTAACCGCAGTCGCCAAACCGCAACTCGACGGCATACTGGTGGAGTGGGGAGCGCCCGAGCGCATTGCGATTGTTGCTGGTGGCGATCGCGTGGGGCTGCGCGGCGCCTTCGCCGGCGATGCCGATCACGAAGCAGATGTCTACTTGATGTGGGACGCCACGCATATTTACGTGGCGGTGGCGGTGGTAGACGATATTATCGACGTTGGACAAATTGCCCCTGGCGAGAACGAGTGGCGCGGTCCCTCGGGTGAGCGCAAGGACATGATGTTTTACCACGATCATCTGAAGGTTTTTTTGCGCGGCCCGGAGCGGCCGCTCGGCCACAATCTCTGGTTGGCCCCAGCCGAGGGAACGCCCTATATGTGGGGTGGGATCCAGCGCGGCAAGATATCGGAACGGCTGCCGGTTGCCGTCGGCGGGACGTTGCGCGACGGGGCCTATACCTATGAGATGGCCATTCCCTGGACCTGGCTGGCTTTTCATCCGCGGTCCGATATGGTTCTCGACGCGCTCTTTCTGCTGCCCGATTCCGATGCGCCAGGCCAGGAGATGCGCAAGAAGGTGCGGCAGAGCAATAAGTGGATCTGGTGGCAAGGCAAGGTGCAACTTACGGGCCACCCGCCCGGCTTGAAGGAGCCGCTCAAAGCGGCGGTCTTAGAGGAAATCGCCGCTAAATCGCGGGAGATCGTCGTGCCCGAGGTCGCGCCGAAACCAGTGCCTGAGCCCGTCGTTACAGAGCCGGTGTCAGAGCCACCCGCGACAGCGCCGGCCGAGACCGCGGCGGTTGCCGAGGATGCGCCGGTGGCAGAAACGGCGGTGGCGGTAGCAGGGCAGGAGCAGGCCGCCCCTTCGGTTGCGGCGCTGCGCTCGAGCTTGAATCGCCGCTTGCTGGCGCGCGAGCAAGCGGTGCCACCGGCGCCGGATTGGGTGCGCGCGCTTAACGACGACCGCGGTGTCTCGCCGGCCCAGGTCGATTCGCTCTACTACCGCCTGACCAGGACCTTGCGCCGTTTGACCGCAGAAAATATCAATACCCGCACCGACGGGTTGGTCATGGACATGGCCGAGTACGCGGGTACCTGGCGGGCGCAGGCGCAGCGTTTTTTGCAGAAATTACTCGCCAATATCATCGCCGACGGGGAGCATTTGCAACCGCGGATCGCGGTGGCGGCCGCTGCCGCCGGGGTCGATGGCGACAAGGCCGAGCGTTTGGTGTGGGCTTTGTGTCGTCAGACGCTGGACGTATACGAGGACGGTAAGGTCGCGCTGAGCGAGTCGCTGCTCGACAGGGCGCGGCGGCGGGCCAAGTTGTCTGCCGACGAGACGCGCGCGCTGCTGGTGGCGCTGGCGCGCGCAGGCGAATAGAGCCATGTGCGGCGAAGTCCTGCCAACCCTCGTAGTTTTCTTTAGCGGCGACCTGGCCGATACCGCAGAATACGACGGCGTCGCCGGTTTTTTGCCGCAGCCCTTTACTACCGATCAATCAATATACTAGACTGGCGAATGCCGGAAGGCTGAACGGTTTTACCATGCCCGTATTTTCTCGAGAACATCTCCGTGCGAGCGGTGCGGCGATCTTTGCTGCCACCGGCGCACCGGCCGAGTCGGCGACCGTGGTGGCCGACCTGCTGGCCGATGCCAATGCGGTTGGCCACGATTCACACGGGGTCATCCGCATTCCCCAATACATAAATACTATCGAACAGGGCGAGATTGACCCGCGGGCGACGGTCGTGGTCGAGCGCGAGACGGCGGTCTCGGCCGTCCTCGACGGCCAGTGGGGCTTCGGGCAGGTCGTCGCCAACCGCGCCATCGATTGGGGTTTGGAGCGCGCCGGGCGCTACGGCGTCGCCGCCGCGACGATAAAAAACTGCAATCACATCGGTCGGCTCGGCAGCTATATGGAGCGCGTCGCGGAGCGGGGGATGATTGGTATGCTCAGCGTCAACTCGCACGGCGGCGGTGCCAGCGTCGCGCCCTGGGGCGGCAGGGAAGGCCGCTTGGGCACCAATCCGCTTGCCGCGGGTCTGCCCGATGGTGCGGGCGGTGCGCTAGTACTGGATATGACCACCAGCGTGGTCGCCGAAGGCAAGGTGCGGGTCGTGCGCAATCGCGGCGAGCAGACGCCGCCGGGGTGGATCGTCGATGCCGAGGGGCATCCGACGACCGAGCCGGCGGACTTTTACGACGAGCCGCGGGGTTGTCTGCTGCCCTTTGGGGGGGCGATGGGGCACAAGGGCTATGGCCTGGGGGTCGTGGTAGACCTTCTGAGTGGCGCATTGAGCGGTGCCGGTTGTACTAAGGGTCGCGGATTCCGCATTGGCAATGGCTGTTTTCTGCTGGTAGTCGATATCGGGCGCTTCCAACCCCTGGGCGAATACGCCGCCCAGGTCAGAGATTATATCGCCTACTTGAAAGCTTCGCCTCGGGCCGAGGGTTGTAGTGAAATTCTGCTGCCCGGCGAGTTGGAGCAGCGCGAGCGCGACAAGCGGCGCGCGGGTATTTTTGTCGAAGACGAGACCTGGGCACAGGTGCTGGATTGCGGTCGCAGGCTCGGGGCGGCATTGCCGGAGCCCGCGGCTTGAGCGGAGAAGTCGCGGCGCTGTTAGCGGAGGGCATTGCGCAGGGACACCACCTTGGCGGTCAGGTCTGCGCAATGCGGGATGGCCGCGAGGCTTTGCATTTGGCCGTGGGCGAGGCCCGGCCGGGCGAACCGATGACTGCGGCGCATCTGCTGCACTGGTTTTCGGCTGGTAAACCCTTCGCCGCTGTGGCCTTCGGGCAGTTGTGGGAGCGCGGGCTTTGCCACCTCGACGATCCGGTGGCGCGGCACCTGCCCGAATTTGCGCAACACGGCAAGGAGGCGATCACACTACGGCACGTATTGACGCACACCGGCGGGTTTCGCTCGCGGCTGGACCTCGAGTGGAGCGCCGAATCCTGGACGGAACATATCGCCCGGGTCTGCGCGGCCAAACGCGAGCGCGATTGGTCGCCGGGGCGCAAGGCCGGCTATCACATCGCCTCGGGGTGGTTTGTGCTGGCCGAGGTGCTGCGGCGTCTCGACGGGCGGCCCTATGATTGCTATGTCCGCGAGGAAATCGCCGAGCCGCTGGGGTTGGCAGATACCTGGTTTACGCTCAGCGCCGAGGGCTATCGCGCGTATGGCGACCGCCTGGCACCGATATTCACCACTGAGGGGGAGCGTTCGCACCCGCTGGAATTTTGGCTCGGGGCAAGCGGGGCCGGGGCGCTCTTGCCGGGCGCCAGTGCGCGGGGACCGGTGCGCGATCTGGCCCGCTTTTACGCGATGCTGCTCGGCGGCGGCCAACTCGATGGCTGCCGTTTGCTGCTGCCGCAGACCGTCGAGGCGCTCGTCGCGCGCCAGCGCACGGGCCTCTACGACCACACCTTCGGGCACGAGATCGATTGGGGTTTGGGTTTTATCATCGAATCGAGCCGCTACGGCGTCGAGACCGTCCCCTACGGCTACGGACGCCATGCCTCGGTGCGGACTTTCGGCCACGGTGGGCAACAGTCCTCTTCCGGCTTTGCCGATCCCGAATGCGGTCTGGCAGTGGCGATCGCGGTCAATGGCATGCCCGGTGAGCGTGTCCACCAGCGGCGCTTTCTCGATCTGCTATCCGCCCTGTATGTGGATCTGGATTTGGCCTGAAGTGCTTTTCGATATCGCAAACCGGCCCTTTTTACTATACTAACAGCACAAGCGCCGCAAGCCCATCAGGGTGCGGCGCTTTCCCGTTTACCGTTTTTGAAAGGACGCCGCATGAAAGCCTCTGATCTCTTCGTCCAGGCGCTGGAACACGAGGGCGTCGAGTTCCTCTTTGGTATCCCAGGTGAGGAGAACCTCGACCTGCTCGAATCGCTGCGCCATTCGCAGCAGGTCAAGTTGATTCTCAGTCGCCACGAACAGGCGGCGGGTTTTATGGCTGCGACCTATGGCCGTCTCACCGGCAAGACCGGCGTCTGCATGGCGACGCTGGGACCGGGGGCGACCAACTTCGTCACTGCTGCGGCCTATGCCCAACTGGGCGCGATGCCGATGCTGATGATCACCGGCCAGAAGCCGATCAAGTCGAGCAAGCAAGGTCAGTTCCAGATCGTCGATATTGTCGAGATGATGAAGCCCTTGACGAAGTACACCCACCAGATCGTCAGCGGCGACAATGTTCCCTCGCGGGTGCGCGAAGCCTTTCGCGTCGCCGAAGAAGAAAGACCCGGCGCGGTGCACCTGGAATTGCCCGAGGACATCGCGCGCGAGGATACCGACATGCACCTGTTTCCCAAAAACAGGGTGCGGCGGCCCATTCCCGAAGAAAAGGCCATCGCCCAGGCCGCGGAGATGATCGAGAATGCCCAGAGCCCGTTGCTGCTCATCGGCGCGGCGGCCAACCGCAAGCGCACCTCCAAGATGCTGTTCAATTTTATTCGCGATACCGGCATTCCGTTTTTCACCACGCAAATGGGCAAGGGCGTCGTCGATGAGCGGCACCCGCTGTTTTTGGGCAATGCGGCGCTGTCGGCCAACGATCCTCTGCACTGCGCCATCGCTCGCGCCGATCTGATCATCAACGTCGGTCACGACGTAGTTGAGAAGCCGCCCTTTTTTATGGAGGGCGCGAACTTGCAGGTTATCCACATTAACTTCTCGTCGGCCTCGGTCGATACGGTCTACTTTCCACAGCTGGAGATTATCGGCGATATCGGCAATAGCATCTGGCAATTGTTGTTGCGGGTCGATCGGCAGACCAATTGGGATTTCTCCTACTTCGGGAAGGTCAAGGAGTGGATCGACGAGATTCGCGACACCGGCAGCGACGATCCGAGTTTCCCGGTTGTGCCGCAACGGCTGGTCGCCGACGTGCGCCGGGCGATGCCCGACGACGGCATCATCTGTCTGGACAATGGCGTCTACAAGATCTGGTTTGCCCTCAATTACCGCGCGCACCAGCCCAATACCGTGCTTTTGGACAACGCGCTGGCGACGATGGGCGCGGGTCTGCCCTCGGCGATGGCCGCCAAGTTGGTCGAGCCCGACAAAAAGGTCATGGCCATCTGTGGCGATGGCGGCTTTATGATGAACTCGCAGGAGTTGGAGACGGCGGTGCGGCTGGGACAGAATCTGGTGGTGTTGCTGTTGCGCGACGACGGTTATGGGATGATCAAATGGAAACAGGCCGATATGGGCTTCGAGAACTGGGGCCTCGACTACGGCAATCCCGACTTCGTCAAATACGCCGAGAGCTATGGGGCGCACGGCCACCGCATCGGCGCCACCGACGACCTGCTCACCGTACTCACCAGTTGTCTCGACGCCGAGGGGGTGCACCTCGTAGAGGTGCCCATCGATTATTCAGGCAATAAGGATCTGCTCGAGAAGGAACTCGTCTGCCCCACATGAGCGTGCGGTGCCTGCACTGGTGGTCGGGGATTGATCTCAGCGCCACCGCGCTGTGCCAGTGCCCTACCGGCGCTGAGATTTGCGACTTCTATCCGGCTTGGGCGCCGTCCTGAGATCCGCCAATCGATATCTGCCGCCGCACTGCGCGCGAACTGCAATCCATGGCGATAACCGATGTCCGCCGCCATTGTGCACAAGATCTTCATCGGTCCGCAAAAAGATGGTCCCTGCGAGGAGCGCGAAGCTTGTGCGGTCGCGCCCGGTGCGGCAATACAGCTTGAGGAGCGAGACTGAATGGTGGTACCGGGGCTGGTCCACGTAGTCGGCAACGCCGCGCTCGACATACTGGTGCGCGATGTCGAGATCGCGGGCGCGACAGCCACAGATGCCTGGGGCGCCAATGTCGATATTCTGGCGCGCCCGGTCGAAGCGGCGCTGGGTGGCTGCGGGGCGGCGCCGGCCTATGTGCTGGGGCGGTTGGGAACAAGCGTCGTACTCAACGCCAATATCGGTGGCGATGCCTGGGGACGGATGCTGGCGCAGTGGCTTAAGGAGGTCGGGGTCGAGCTCATGGCGCCGCTGGACGCGGCGACGGCCGCACACGTGATAGCGCTGGCTCCCGACGGGCGCCGGCGCTCGTTTTACTACACGGGGCCGAGCGTTGATTGGGACCGCTCGCTGGCGGCGGCGACGCCCGAGTGGTTGCTGGTCTCCGGCTACGGCAAGGTCGCGGCGGGCGATCTGGAGGCGATGCGGGGGGTGTGCGGCCAGATGCGGCGCCGCGGTGCGCGGGTGCTTTTCGACCCGAGCCCGTGGTTTGCTGGGCGCGTGGCGGTAGAGGATATGCGGGCGCTGTGGGAAGAGGTTGATTGCCTCTCGGTGACGCAAGACGAATTAGCCGCATGGGAGGAGGGGGCCGATTGTCAGGCGCTGGCGGCGGCGGTTTTGGCGCGGGGAGTGGCGCAGGTCGCGATAAAGCGGGGCGGACAGGGCGCGTACTACGCCGAACGCGGCGGCGCGTGCGGCCACGTCGCCGTCGCGCGCGTGGAAAACGCCAATACGGTGGGGGCGGGAGACAGTTTTAATGGGCGGCTGGTACACGGTTTGTGCCGGGGCGAATCATTGGCGGCGGCGGTGGCGGCGGCGGCGGTGGTGGCCACCGGGGTGGTGCGAGGCGGGCGCGGAGTGTTGGGGTTGGCGAGTTGAGTCCCGTTGTCGGTGCGGGGCATTTTTGGCGAGATTGACAGCCTAATTAAGGAGAGTGTTTGTGAGTGATTTTTACGAGCGATCGACCATCGTCCACGAGCATTTGCGCGGCAAGATCGGCGTTTTCAACAAAGTGCCCATCGAGTCGCAGGACGATTTGTCCATCGCCTATACGCCCGGCGTGGCTGGTCCCTGTCTGAAGATCGCCGAGGACGGCGCGCTGGCCCGCGAGTTGACCATCAAGCGCAACGCGGTGGCGGTGGTCACCGACGGTTCGGCGGTTTTGGGTCTGGGCAATATCGGCCCGTTAGCGGCGCTGCCGGTGATGGAGGGCAAGGCGCTGCTTTTTAAGGAATACGCCAATATCGACGCCTGGCCAATTTGTCTCGACACCCAGGACGCCGACGAGATCGTCGAGACGGTGCGGCGCATCGCCCCCGTTTTCGGCGGTATCAATCTAGAGGATATCGCCGCCCCGCGCTGTTTTGAGGTCGAGGCCCGTTTGCAGGATCTGGGGATTCCCGTATTTCACGACGATCAGCACGGTACGGCGATCGTGCTTTTAGCCGCTCTGATCAACGCCTGTCGGGTGCTCGGTCGCGACCCGGCCAAACTGCGGGTAGTGATCAGCGGTGCCGGTGCGGCGGGCACGGCCATCGCCCAGTTGCTGCGCGGCGTCAACTTCGCCGATGCCGACTGGGAGCCGGTAGAGGATATCGTCGTCTGCGATTCGCGCGGGGCGATCCACGCTGGCCGCGCGGGACTGTCGCCCGAAAAAGAAGCGCTATTGGCCTATACCAACCAGGCCGCGCATACCGGCAGCGTGCACGAGGTGCTGGAGGGGGCGGATGTCTTTATCGGGGTCAGCAAGGGCGGCTTGCTCGCTGCCGGCGATATCCAGCGCATGGCCGAGGCTCCGATCATCCTGGCAATGGCCAATCCCGAGCCAGAGATCATGCCCGATGTCGCGCTGGCCGCCGGTGCGGCGATCGTTGGCACCGGGCGCAGCGATTTTTCCAATCAGGTCAACAATGTCCTGGCTTTTCCCGGCATCTTCCGCGGCGCGCTTGACGCCGGCGCCCGGGTTATCGATGGGGCGATGAAGGTCGCGGCGGCGCACGCGCTGGCCGCCGCCGTCGCCGATCCGCTGCCCGAGCGAATACTGCCGCAGCCGATGGACCGCTCGGTGGCACCGCTGATTGCCGAGGCGGTGCGGCGGGCGGTCGGGCAATAGCCCTTGACATAATTGCCGATCTGCCGATACTTTGTACTGACCCTAATTTGCACTGATTTCGGAGGATACCCCGAGATGTCTATTCCGCTTCTGATCGCGTTCGCAAAGGGCGGTGTCGCATCGCCGGCAGGGAAGATATCTGCTCCGTCTACCGCCGCGACGACTACCGCTCTGGTGTAACGTCGACGGTTGGATTTTTCATCGAGCCTCCCGCTGCCGACTCTCGACAGCGGGATTTTTATTGTCTACGAGCAATTGAACGGAGTATAAAATGCTAATCAAAGTACCCGAGGGGCAGGATATCGAATACGCCGGCGAGGGCGCGTTGAAAGAAATACTCGTCGCTCGCGACAAGGCCTTGTTGAAACAATTCATCGCCGCCCGCCAGGGCGACGAGCAGGTCGATTTTCACACCACGCTGTCCGCCGATGCCGAGGTCGAGCTGATTGCCTGGGACGACCCGGAAGCCGCCTGGATCTACCGTCACAGCATGTCGCATGTATTGGCACAGGCGGTATTGCGGCTCTTTCCCGATGCGCAGCTGGCCATCGGTCCGGCCATCGACGATGGCTTCTATTACGACTTCGATGTTGCCGCACCCTTTACGCCCGAAGATTTGAAGAATATCGAGAAGGAGATGAAGCGGGTCGTCAAGCAGAACCACAAGTTCGAGCGCATCGATGTCTCGCGCGAGGAAGCCGGTGAAAAAATCGCCGGCGCGGTCTACAAGCAGGAGATTCTCGCAGATCTCGAGTACGGGCAGACGCTGTCGTTTTACCAGGACGGCGAATTCGTCGATTTGTGCCGGGGGCCGCACATGTTGGGCACCGGCCAGGTCAAGCACTTCAAGCTCTTGAGCGTGGCCGGGGCCTACTGGCGCGGCGACGAGAGTCGCAAGATGCTGCAGCGGATCTACGGCACGGCTTTCGCCACGCGCGAGGCACTCGACGAACACCTGGCGATGCTGGAGGAAGCCAAGAAGCGCGATCACCGCACGGTCGGCCGCCAACTCGAGCTGTTCACCTTTGACGACGAGGTTGGGCCGGGGCTGCCGTTGTGGCTGCCCAAGGGCGCGGTGCTGATCGACGAACTGGAGGCCCTGGCCAAAAAGACCGAGACCGAGGCCGGCTACCAGCGGGTGCGCACGCCGCATATCTGCAAGGAATCGATGTACTTGCGCAGTGGGCATTTACCGTACTACGCGGAGTCGATGTTTCCGCCGATGGAGATGGAGGGCATCAAGTACTATCTCAAGCCGATGAATTGCCCGCACCACCACAAGATCTTTGCTGCTTCCTCGCGCTCGTACCGCGATTTGCCGGTGCGGCTGGCCGAGTACGGCACGTGCTACCGCTACGAGCAGTCGGGGGAGTTGTTCGGGCTGATGCGGGTGCGTTCGCTGCAGATGAACGACGCGCATATCTATTGTTCGCTCGATCAGTTCGAGGAGGAGTTTCTGGCGGTCTGCCATATGTATCTGCACTACTTCGAGCTCTTCGGGATCGAAAACTATCTAATGCGATTTAGTACGCATGCCGCCGAGGGCCTGGGCAAGAAATACGTCGACGACCCCGAGAAGTGGAAGTTGACCGAGGATATGGTGCGCGGGGCGATGGAGAAGGGGGGCATCAATTACGAGGAGGTCGCCGACGAGGCCGCTTTTTATGGCCCCAAAATCGACGTCGAGATCTGGAGCGCGATCGGCCGGCAGTTTACGGTGGCGACCAACCAGGTAGACTTCGCAGTGCCGGGCCGCTTCGGCCTGGTCTATACCAACGCCGAGGGCGTGGAGGAGACGCCGATCTGCATCCACCGAGCGCCGCTGGGGACGCACGAGCGCTTTATCGGCTTTCTCATTGAGCACTACGCCGGCAATTTTCCGGTGTGGCTGGCGCCGGTGCAGGCGGTGGTGCTGCCGATTGCCGAGCGCCATGCCGACTACGGGGCGCAGGTGCAACAGCAGCTGCTGGCCGCCGGCATCCGCGCCGAGCTCGATGCCGCCAGCGAGACGCTCAACAAGCGCATCCGCCAGGCGCAGAAGCAGAAGGTGCCCTATATGCTGATCGCCGGTGATCGCGAGGTCGAGGAGAGCCAGGTCTCGATCCGCTTGCGCTCGGGCGAGAATCTCGATCCACAGGCGGCCAATGACGCGGTGGCGATGATTGCAGCCAGGATCGCCGACAAATCCGCGATATAGCGCCGCTTTTGCGCCGCATAGAAACGCCCCGGAACTCCTGTAGTTCCGGGGCGTTTCTATGAGTATTGCTACCGTACTCGATCAAATTATTAATTCTTTAATATATCGAGGAAAACCCATGGCCCGCCGCAAATCACCGACCCTTACCGAAGCCGAACTCAAGCTGATGAACATCATCTGGCAAAAGGACCAGGCCACAGTTACCGAGGTGGTCGCGGCCCTGCCCAAAAGCGACAAGCTGGCTTATAGCACGGTGTTGACCACCTTGCGTATCCTCGAACGAAAGGGTTATCTGCGGCACCAGAAGGAGGGCCGCGCTTTTGTCTACGAGCCGCTGGTCGATCGCCGGGGCGCGCGCAAAAACGCCATGCAATACGTGATGAGCCGCTTTTTTGACAATTCGCCCGAATTGCTGGTTTTAAACCTGCTGGAAAATGGCGATATCGATGCGGCGGAACTCGAGCGGTTGAAAAAACAGATCGAGGAGAGCCAGTAGCATGTCGAGCGGATGGCAGGATTGGGGCTATACCGCGGCGCAGATCTTGCTTGAGAGCGGCTGGCAGAGTCTGGTCTTGGCGGGAGGTGTGTGGCTGCTTTTGCGATGGTGGCAAAGCCCTAACGCGGCCACGCGCTATGCGTTGTGGTGTGTGGCGTTGGCGGGCATTGTCGCACTGCCTGTGCTGGGTGGGGCCGGTGCGGCGATGGTCCCAAAAGAAATGGCGAGACGGGTGGGCGTGTCGGTCCAGGGGGAAACAAAGTGGGGGAACGGCGTTGTCTCTCTGGAGTCGCCCCCCGTCATCGCCAGCACAAGGCAGCCTGTTGCTGAGGAGGATAGGTGGTCGATGCCCCTTTCGCAAGGGGCATGGGCCATCTGGATATTGCCTGCCTGGAGTGGTGGTGCGCTGCTGTTGCTGCTGCGTCTGGGGCGGAGCTGGCGCTATGCGCGGCGGCTCAAGCGCGAATGCCGGCCGCTGCCGCGCTCCTATCGGGTGCAGTTGAGGGCCTGGGGCCGCCGCAGTGGTGTGCGGCGGCCGGTGCTATTGGGCTCGTCGCAGCATATTGCCGCGCCGCTGGCGGTGGGTTTATGGCGACCGGCAGTGCTCTTGCCCGTGGGCATGGTCGGTGCGCTGGCCCGCGACGATGTTGCGCAGGTTGGCTTGCACGAACTGGCGCATCTCAAGCGATACGACGACTGGAGCCGGCTATTCCAGGAACTGGTACGGGCGGTTTGGTGGCCCTTGCCGGCGGTTTGGTGGATCGGGCGCAAAATGGATCTGGAGCGCGAAATTGCCTGCGACGACTGGGTGGTGGCGCACACCGGGCGGCGTCGGGATTACGCCCGCTGCCTGACGCGATTGCTGGAAATGCGCATGTGGGGCCGCGATCGGGCGNTGGCAGTGGGGGCGGCGGCGGCGGGCAAGAGCCAGATCGCGCAGCGGGTGGGTTTGTTGCTCGACCGAGCGCGGGTGCCGAACCCGCGCCTGTCACCGNGGCGCTTTGGGGCCGGCGCGGTTGTGCTGGGGGCGGGTCTACTCGCGCTGGGCGCCTGTGCCAATCCCTTCGCCCCGCCTAAGCACATTCCAGATGGGGACTCGCAGGTAGTCATTGGCCCGGCGACCCAACCGGAGATCCTCTTCGATAATTTACACCAGGCGATGCGGGGGCGGGATCTGGCGCTCTACGAGTCGCTGATCGACGAAGATTTCTGGTTTACCGAGTTCGACTGCCGCGGCGATCTGGTGCTGGCCAATGGCCGCGAAAAGGAGTTGGAAATCCTCGGCAATCGCGAGGGTACTTCGCGGGGTGTTTTCGATGTGTTCAGGGAGTTTCGCTTTGACTTTTCGCTAATCCGGCGAGATCGAGAGTTGGGGCCGGAGTACCCCTATGCCTTTGCCGGGGATCCGGATGGGCATCCGCACGAGGACTGGGAGGTCTACCGTGGTCGAGTGCAGATGTTGATGCTCGACGACGTGGGGGACGGCTATCGGATCGACCAGGTGATGACCTTTAAGTTGCGAGAAGACGCAGAGGGCTTGTGGAAGATCGTGCGCTGGGATGACGATCCGATTGCGGGGGAGTGCGCCGGCGGCGAACTGGCGCTGGCGAATTAGGTGGGGCGGTAGGCTTGGATACTCAGTAGCGCGAGTCGACATTGGTCGGTATTTTTTAAGCCCTATGGGGATATTTCGTCGCACGCGCTATGTAGCCGGGGTGTTCTGGCAATTCCGTTACTATGTGTTCAG
Source organism: Gemmatimonadota bacterium (assembly GCA_002724215.1). GTDB lineage: Bacteria > Latescibacterota > UBA2968 > UBA8231 > UBA8231. The sequence goes on from PBOD01000019.1 coordinate 39,547, forward strand.
TACTGCACTGGCCCTGGTGTTCTGGGACACGCCGTTTATCAAGCCCTTTAAATTTTTCTTGGTGTTGGTACACGAGGTTAATCACGCCGCGGCGGCGATATTGACCGGTGGCGAAGTAATCGAAATCCGCACCAACTGGGACGAGTCGGGCCACACGCTGGCGCAGGGGGGGATTTATCCGCTGATCAGCGCGGCGGGATATGTGGGTTCGGCGCTATTGGGCGCGCTGTTGATTTACACCGGGCTGTATCCGCAGGTCCAGCGCTTCGTGCTATTGGGCATCGGCGGGGTGTGTCTGGGCATGACCATGGCCTATACGCCCCTGGGTGGGCTCGATTTCTTGCTCGGTATCGGCGGCGGTTTTGCGCTGTGTGCGATGGCGATCAAATCGCAGCGACTGGCGCGAATCGGGTCGGTGTGGATNGGGGTGATGTTGTGTTTGTACAGCCTGCACGAATTCCAGACCGATCTGTGGTTTTATACGGAATTGACCGACGCCGGTCTACTGTCGGCCTATTGGGGAGTGGATCCGCAGCAGTGGCCGTATCTGGCCTATCTGATCGCGCTGATTTGGGTGCTGGTGTCGCTGTCGTGCATGTATCGGGCGATGCTGGCGTTGATCCGCAAGAGCAAGCCTTGACTTGGTCGCAGCCGGTAAATTGCCGGTGAAAAGCCCGCGAATACTCGCGCGCACTACGAAGTGGTCCCGTTGCAAGTCGCGGTAGTCGCGACCGAAAAAAGAAAGTGGTGCATCGTTTGGGGGGAGCGAAATCAGATCTTGCACCGCCGTGCGGGAAATCGGTTGAACCGTCCTGTGCGATGCGCTAATATATACACCCCGCGGGCTGGTACCACGGCGGGAAATTCGTCGGGTGGGGTCAGCGGGATGACGGGTAATGCAAGTTTATCTTTTAGTAGCCCGCCAGAGATTAAAGAGAGGATATGCGAAAACTATGAGAATGAGCCGGCTATTCAGCCAGACCCTGCGCGACATTAGCGCCGACGCTGAGGTCGCGAGTCATCAGTTGTTGTTGCAAGCGGGCTATATCCGCCAGTTGGCCAGCGGTATCTTCAGCTATTTGCCCCTGGGGCACCGGGCGTTGCGCAAAGTCGAGGAGATTATTCGTTGCGAAATGGATGCCATCGGCGGGCAGGAAATCACCATGCCCGTGGTGCACCCGGCCGAGATCTGGCAGCAGACCGGACGCTATTACGATGTCGGCACGGAGATGAGCCGCTTCAAGGACAAAAATGACCGTGATATGGTGCTGGCGATGACCCACGAGGAGGTGGTGGCCGACTTGGTCAGCCGCGAGGTCCAGTCCTACCGGCATCTACCTAGGTTGGTCTACCAGNTCCAGACCAAGTGGCGCGATGATCCCCGGCCGCGTTCGGGGCTTATCAGGGTGCGCGAGTTCACGATGAAGGACTCCTACAGCCTCGACGCCGATTGGGAGGGACTCGAGCAACAGTATAGGACCCACTACCAGAGCTATTTCAATATTTTCAACCGCTGTGGCCTCGATGTGATCGCGGTTAGCTCAGATACGGGTATGATGGGTGGCGATCTAGCGCACGAGTACATGTATCTGACCGCCATCGGTGAGGATACTCTGCTACTGTGCGATGGCTGTGGCTACGCGGCCAATCGCCAGATTGCGACNTTTGAGAAAAAGGCCAATGCCGAGGAGGAGCCCATAGAGCAGGAGAAGATCGCCACCCCCGGCACCGAGACCATCGAAGATCTGGCCAAGCTACTCGACATTTCCGCCGCGAGAACGGCCAAGGCGGTCTTTATGATGGCGACGGTGGGTTCGGGCGAGGCCAAGGAGGACAAATTGGTGCTGGCCGTGGTGCGGGGCGATATGGAGGTCAACGAGACCAAGCTGGCCAACGCGGTCGGTGCACTGGAAATGTGGCCCGCGCGCGAGGAGGAGATTCGCGCCATTGGCTCGGAGCCCGGCTATGGCTCGCCCATCGGCACCAAGGGGGGCCACGTGATTGTTGACGATGCGGTGGCGTCGGCGGCCAATCTGGTCGCCGGGGCCAACGAAGCTGGCTATCATATCAAAAATGTCAACTGCGGCCGCGATTANCAGCCCGACCAGGTCGCCGATATCGCCGCCGCCGCCGATGGCGACGGCTGTCCTTGCTGTGGCGCGGCGCTGCGGGCGGTGCGCGGGGTCGAGACGGGCAATATCTTTCAGCTCGGCACCAAGTTTACCGAGGCGCTGGGCGGCGATTATCTCGACGCCAATGGCAAGGCTCAGCCGGTGGTTATGGGCTCCTACGGGATCGGCGTGGGGCGGCTGCTGGCCTGCCTGGCGGAGGAATACCACGACGACAACGGGTTGATCTGGCCTATTGCGGTCGCGCCGTACCAGGTGCATATCACCTTGCTGGCCAAAGGCGAGGGCGAGGCGCAGGATGTGGCCGAGACGCTCTACGCCGACCTGCAGGCCAGGGGGCTCGAAGTGTTGTTCGACGACCGCCGCGAAAATCCCGGCGTCAAGTTCAAGGACGCCGACCTGATNGGCGTGCCGGTGCGGGTGACGGTGGGTGACCGCGGCTTGAAGAAGGGGATCGTCGAGTTCAAACTGCGGCGCGAGCAAGAGCGGGAGGACGTACCTGTGGGTGAGGCGTTGGAGCGNGTAGTAGCCGCTGTAGAAGCGCTCTACCAGGAGCTTGAAGACCGCGTAGTAGAAGTGGAGTATACCCAATAGGGGTGGGAATATGGAGGTCGTATCGTCGCTNTTTGTCGAAGGCTATGCCGACCAGTTGAGCTATCGGCCCGGCGATACCGTGCGATTGCACGTATCCACCAGCGCCGAGCTCTACGCCATAGAAGTCGCGCGATGGGGCGTCGAGCGCGAGGTCGTGTGCGCGCTATCCGACATCGCCGGGCAAGTCCATCCAGTGCCCGAGGCGGCCTCGGCCGAGGGCTGTGGCTGGCCGGTATCGCATGAGTTGACGATACCGGCCGACTGGCGCAGTGGCTATTACGAGGTGGTTTTTCGCGCGGTAGATGGTGGCGGCAAATTTTCGCAGCGCGGGCGCCGCAGCGCCGAGAGCCGGGGCTTTTTCATCGTGCGTCCGGCCGCCGCGACCGCTGCGAAGATCCTGCTGCAACTGGCGACCAACACCTATGCAGCCTACAACAACTGGGGCGGCTACAGCCTCTACGCCTATCACGGTCGCGGCGGGGTGCAAGGCCATCGCGTTTCCTGCGACCGGCCGATGGAGGGTTTGTTCGATCGCTGGGAAAAAGATTTCGTCGCGTGGGTCGAAGGCGAGGGCTATGCGGTCGATTATTGCGCCAACTCCGATCTTGANTTTTATCCCGAACTACTGAAAAATTACAATCTGGTGCTGAGTGTCGGCCACGACGAATACTGGTCGGGGCCGATGCGCGACCATCTCGAGGCCTTTATCGCCAGGGGCGGCAATGTCGCATTCTTCAGTGGCAATTCGGTGTGCTGGCAGGTGCGCAGCGAAGACGCGGGCCGGGCGCTCGTGTGCTGGAAGCAGTTCTACAATATGGACCCGGCATTCGCCGACAAGGATTTCGCGAGGTTATCGACCCTGTGGAGTCACTATCTGGTGGACCGGCCGGAAAATCATTTGACCGGCGTCGGCTTTCTCTACGGAGGATATCACTTGAGCCACGGGCAATATATGGACGGCTCCGGAGCGTACGAAGTACAACGGCCCGGGCACTGGGTTTTCAAGGGAACGGGACTCTCTCGTGGCGATGCCTTTGGCGGTGAGCACACGATCGTCGGCTANGAGTGCGACGGCTGCGAGTTGGAGATAGTCGATGGGCAGCCGGTGGCCAANGGGACTTTCGGCACGCCGAAGGACTTTGAGATTCTGTGTACGGCATCCGCGCGTTGGCACCCCGACGACAGCGAGTGGTATGAGCGCTGGGAGCGGGGTCGCGAGGGCGCGGCGGTGATGGGGGTCTANACGCGAGNGGGGACGGTATTTACGGCGGGGACAACCGACTGGGCGCACGGGCTANAGGGCGACGAGAAGGTGGCACAAATCACGCGCAATGTACTGGATAAGCTCGGGTGAATCTCTAATCCACCACCGGCAGCACGTCTCGTTCGACCTCCTCTACCTTGCCGGGAAAGGTCTTGCCCCGCACCCACATCACGGGCTGGCCCCGGCCCGGTTCGTTGGCCCATTCGGCCTGCGCGCTCAAGTAGTGCGAGACGAAGCTGCGGCGAAAGCGCCTGGAGTGGTTGTCGGTGCTCTTGTGCAACAGATGCGAGTGAAACCAGATGACCGCGCCGGGCGGCGCCTCCACCGCGATGCCGTCTTCGTCGCGGGCGTCGCGCGCGCGTTTGAATTCTTGTTGTTGTGACCCTTCGATATCGTCGTGTGCGGATATGTCGCGCTTGTGACTGCCGGGGATGACGTAGAGACAGCCATTGTCGCGNTCGGCCGCGTCGATGGCGGTCCAGGTGCCGATGGTGGTCTCGGTTTTGAAGCGCTTGCGGAAGTAGAATTTGTCCTGGTGCCAGGGGAAGCCGAGGCCGATTTCGGGCGCCTTCCAGATAAATAGATTATTGATCCCGAGGATATCCGGGCCGAGCAGATCTGCGACCGGATCGGTCAGGCGNGGGTCGCGTACGCGCGTCAGGAATTCGGGGATATAGCAGGCGGGGAAGTGGATCTTGTGCATGCTGTAGATGCCCTCTCGCGCCTCTTTGCCGTCGCGGACCAGGGCGTTGCGGTCGATGTGGGCCAACGGCATTTTGCGCCGGCCGGCGACAATATCCTCGGNCACCTGGCGCAGGGCGTTGTTTTCCCCGGCTGAAAAAATCCCTTCGCGCACCAGATAGCCATCGCGTTCCCAGTCCCTCTTTTCGTCGGCCGACAGCCNGCTCATTTCTCCCATTCTTCCTCCGCTACCTCCGCGTAATCTTGCGGCTGGTAGCCGATGGCTTGCTTGCCGTGTTCCATATCGTAGAGCGGCCAGTTGCTGCCCGAGACCCCGAAGACAATCTCGAATTTTACGCCGGGGTGGGTCAGTGCTTGCTCGAAGACGCGCACGCAGTCGCCGTGGCTCAAATGGTGGGGGTGTTCGGGTTGGTCGCGTTCGAGTTTGAAATTGCCGATGCGAATGCAGACCATCTCCATATCGTGCTGGTGCGCGTAGGAATGGGCCAGTGCCTCGGCGAAGACCTTGCTAACGGTGTAGATGCCGACTGGAGTAGTGGTCATGTCCATGGTGCGGGTCTGGCTGCGCGGATAGAGCCCGAGGACCCCGGCGCGGCTGGCGTAGGCGATGCGTTTGACGCCGTTTTGCCGCGCGGCCTCGAAAACATTGTAGGTGCCGATGAAGTTGCTTTGCAGCATCGGCTCCCACTCGTTGCCGCCGGGCAGGCCGCCGATATGGGCGATGGCGTCGATGTCGCGGGTGGCTTCNTGCACCGCGGCGAAATCGTCGAGCTCGGAGATGATGGTGTCGTCGAGATAGGGAATTTCGACGCGGTCGTGGCCGCGGACCTCGTGTCGATCCAGCAGACCTTTAGCGACGGTGGAGCCAACGCGGCCTGCCGCGCCGGTAACGAGAATTCGCATGGATAAATTCCTTTCGGTTCGGGATCAAGCCCGATGTAGGGTGTAGCGCGGCGCCCCGGGCGGACAGCCCAAGCAGAAGGGTCGCCAGTGGCCGGGGAATTGGCCATAGACTAGGCGGCGGAGCCACGGTATGCGCCACCAGTGTTGGTGCACGGTCGAGACCAGCGTCAGGGANATGCAGTAGAGGACGCAGTAGCGGGTGGTGACGAAAACGGCGTAACGCATGTATTTGTCGGTTTTAGGGGGGGGCCGAAGGAGCGCGGCGCCACAGGTNAAAAATAACCAAAAGCACCAGGACCGATAGGGCAATGGCCTGCAGGTGGAAGGCGGGTACACTGGTTTGCGCCAGATCTTTGACCGACTGCAGCGAAGTGCTGAGACCGAAAAGCACGTAGGCCAGTAGGTTGTTGCGCAGAAAGGCGACGACGCCTACCGCCGCAAAAGCCATAGTGGCGATAAAGCTGAAAAATGCGAAATAGAATTCGCCGAGGTGCACGGCGCTGCTGCCCGAACTGATCAGGCCGATGNCGGTGCCAGCCAGGATCCAGTAGCGCGGTTTTTTGAGCACCTGGCGGCCGTAGTAGAGGACGAAGCCGGCGAGGATGGGCACCATTGCAGCCATGGCCAGGCCGGCGGTCAGCCCGCCCCAGAGGGGCAGGTAACTGTCCGGGGCTAATGGCAACGCGTTGCCGGGTGATGGATTGTAGGTGATGAATTGCGCGTCGATCCAGCCGCGCAAATGGCCCCAGGATTCGCTGGCGATCAGCAATAATACGACGCCGACCAGCGCGTCGCGTAATTCGGGCACCCGGCGCGCGGCGCGCAGGCGATCGGGCCAGTGGGGATAGAGGCTGGTGGCCAGCGCCAGACCGGCGACGACCACGACGCCGATCCCGAGGCCGCCGGCGATGGCGCCGAAGAGTTGCATGATGGTGAAGATCGATTGCGTCAACTGGGTGTCGTAGCCGCGCTCGAAAGTGGTCAGGTCGTTGAGGTAGTTGAGCAGAAAGAGCGCGATGCCCACGCCCGCGATCTTGACCAGCGGCGCCCAGTGCATTTCGCGGTTGCGGATATGGCTGATCAGCAGCCAGCAGCCGTGCAGGCCGATGCCGACGACGAGCGCGATGATCAGCCCGAACAGCGTGGTCTTGAGCGCGGTGCTCTCGTCGCGCTCGCGCTGCCAGGCCTCGGGCACCTTGAGGGAGCGCAGGATATTGGCGGGCTTATCGCCGGCGATGTCGATGCGCACCCGGTAGCGCAGTTCGTCGATATTGCGCGAATCGCCCTCTCTCGCCTCGAAGACGAAGCGGTGGTCGCGGCGGGCGGGGTGTCTTTCCGATGAGGATTCTTTCAGATCGAGCAAGTCGGGGTCGATGGCGAAGGCGCGAAGGTATTCTACGGCGATGGCGCGGGCGCTCTTCTCGTCGAGGTCGGCGCCCGCTGTTTCTTCGGGCAGGAGGTGGCGCATAGAGTAGAGCGCGCCGGTCTCGGGGTGGATGGCGACCTGGTATTCCTCCTTTTCGCCATANCGGAAAAAGCGCGTTATCCACAGGCTGGCCAGTAGATCNCTGGNGTAGAGCCTGTTGACGGNGGNGACGGCTTCGCGCTCGAGAATGTATTTGATCGCCGCATNGTTGGGCTGGTTGTGATAAAAGGTGACAATTTCCCAAGCGGCGGGATCGGCTCCGGCTTCCTCGAAGTGGAGTATGGCCCTGGCTTCGGCTGCACTGCGGGTCATCTCGACAGCAACGAAGTCGAGGGGTTGTTCGTAATCGATAGCGAAGACGCCCAGCGACGCCAGCACCACCGCAGCGCTTATNGTTATGCGCCGNGGCGTGAGCGGGATGTAGGTGAAGGTCGGCACCGGGTCCGCNGCTGCNGGCGCGGTCTTGTCAGCGGCCTCCTCGGGTTCGGGCGGGATATCGCGCTCGTTGAGCAGTGGCGCGGGGTCGGCGAAGCGGCGCTGGCGCACATAGAGGACGATCGCCACCGCCAGCGGCACGAGCATTAGTCCGGCCGAAAGCGCGGCAGAGACCACGAAATAATCGTTGGACGAGCGCAGCAGGATCAGCGCGGTGTAGAGAGCATCTACAGTGTAGTGCCAGACCAGGGGCGCGAGCAGGCCGAAGCGCAGGAAAATATAGCCGATGATAATGCCGGCGATGCCGACTTCGACGCCGCGGATCCAGAACGGTTGTTGCGGGTAGCCGGCGTGGGCGAAACCCCAGATAATGGCCGACAGGACGACCGCCGCCCAGCGCNACTTGAGNTATTTGTGCAGAAAGGGGATCGAGAACGCCCGCGACATAAACTCCTCGGATACAGCGGGCATAAAGCCGATCAGCAGTACCACGATCCAGGGGATATAGGTGTTGACCATCTCGCTGTAGGGGATTTGCGCCGGGCTCCAGGCGCCGAGGCGGTCGGCGACGACGTAGAAAATCGTCTGATAGGCGAAAAAGAAGGCGGTTAGTGCCAGGCCCAGAATGGTGCCGAGCAGAAAGCGCTTGGTGCGCATACCCTGGGGCGTGAACTGGGCGCTGAGCTGGATTTGTCCCTGGTAGTGGCGGCGGTAGAGCGGCTCGGCGGCGGCGGTTAGGAAGAAGATGAAGATGCCCTGCCCGAGCGCGGTAAGCAGGCCGAAGAGCAACTGCTGGGTGAGGAAGGAGCCGTAGGTGTCCGTAGTGGCATAGTAGAACTGCGTTACCGGGAAGTTGTTGAGCTCGGCCAGTAGATTGAGCACTGCGGCAATGCCGCCGAAGACGAGAGCCGTGCGCCAGCGGATGTCCTGGGCGCGAATCCGCCCGAAAAACACCGCCAGCATTGCCAGCATGGTCAGCAGCATGAAAAGGGCGGCGATCATGCCGGTGGTATCGTTGCGGGAGCGTATATCTTTGAAATCGCGCTGCCAGGCCTCGGGTACTTTGAGGTATTCGCCGAAGCCGCCNATNGNATNGCCTTGCACGGTGACGTCGTAGCGGTAGGTGCCCTCGCTTATCTCGAAGTCGCGCAGTTTCCAGGTGAAGGTGTGGTCGATGCGCTCGGGGCGCTCGCTGGATTGGGCCTCGACGAATTCGAGTGCGGATAGATCGCGCGCNAGNGCGNTGGCGAGGAAATCCTCGGCCAGGGCGCGGGCTGCACTCTCGTNCAGGCTGGCACCCGGCGCTTCTTCTTCGATCAGGTGGCTGAAGCNGACGAGCTGGCCCGTGGTGGTGATATCGACCTGGAACTCCTCCTTTTCGAGTTCGCGCACCCAGCGATTGTGCCAGCGCCACAGTTGCACCGGATTGCCAATGGTCTGCGTTGCGCCCTCGAGACCGAGTTCGCGCTCGAGGAAGGTCTTGGTCTGGTCGTCGTGGCGGAAGATGGCGCTGTGGCGATATTGGCTCAGGTCAAAGCCGCGGGTGGCGAGAAAATCTGTGGCCTGGGTTTGCGCTTGCTCGCGGGTGACGCGGAAGTCGATCGAGGCCTCGGGAAAAGCTCGGTAGAAGTAGTGCACACCAATAATCAGGCAAACGACCGTGACCAGCAGGCAGATGCCGATGAAGCCTATATCCCTGGGTTCCAATTTGTCTTCCATCGCCAATCTCCGCGTCAAGCGTTGGACTATCCTATATACATCGGCTGTGCTTGTCGAACAAGGCCATTCCGCCCGAGACTGATGCGCAGCTCGACCCTTCCACTTTGCGCGAAGGTCCGTTTGAGACTCGAACCCGCGGCTGGGGCACGGCGCAGCGGGAAGATAAAACATGGCCGGCAGCAACCGTTCCGCTGCACACATGCAGTGGGATGGGAGTCCAGCATAACGGGGTTTTCACGGCTAAATGGTGCAAAGGTCGGTTGTGGGNAAATATATAGCAATATGTTAAAAATGCATCNAAAGAGCTGATTTAAAGTATTNATCGGATACAATAAGTTAAANAAATATGATAAAATANTGTTCNGCAGTAATTTATGTCCATNTTNTGTGTGAGATNTNTAATTGACATANTTATTTAATTNATTGNTTNAATTAATTGCAGAACAACATTTTATGTAATTNATATCTATGNAAATANNTTGCGCGNATTCACTAAGGTTATATGTGGCGCTATTCCTTTATGGGGCGACGTCTTGCGCGGCCGGCTGGGTGATGGCTTGAATGAACGACAGGAGTGCGGGCGTTTCTCGTTCTCGTTTCCAGACGGCAGACAAATCCAGGGTCAGTCGCGGACAGCTGAGTTCGACAAAAACCACGTTCTCGTGTGGAAAATGCTCCCAGTCCGACGGCGCGAAAGCGACCCCGCGGCCTGCGGCGACCAATCCCAGCAATTCCGACAGCCCTCTCGCTTTCGCTACGATGTGCGGCGAAATGGATGTACGACGGAAAATACGCGCCAGCAGTTCAGGGCGACCAGGGAATTGATCTTCGTGTAAGTTCACGAACGACTCGCCCTGCAGATGTTCCAGGTCTATTGCAGGACGCCTTGCCAAGGGATGATCTGCAGGTACAGCTACCGCCATGGGCACTTTTTGAATTACGCAGGCGGCGAACTCACCTGTTACGCTTGACCACGGCATACCCGGCAGGATCAGATCCAGTTGGTCATCTCGCAGTGCCTGTACCTGCTGGCCGGGCGTCATCTCCTGGATCTGTACGCGAATGTTCGCATGGTGCTTCTCAAAAATCCTGAGCGCGCGCAAAAGTCCAGCGGGCAGTGCGGTGGGGATATAGCCGACCGCCAGCGTGAGGGTGGTGTGCTGGCCGCGAAAGGGATGCATGGCTTCTTCCAATTCGGCGGCTTTCCGCAATATATGCCGCGCGTGCACCAGCGCCCTGTTCCCCGCAGCCGTCAATTTCAGCCCATCGCGCAGCCGTTCAAAGAGCTGTACGCCCAGTTCTTCTTCCAAATCTTTGATTTGTCTCGAGACGGCGGGCTGTGAAATATGCAGTCTTGCTGAAGCTCGGCTGATATTTTCTTCCTCCGCCGNCATTGCAAAATAGCGCAGGTGTCTCAATTCCATAGTGGTATAAGTAAAAAGTATATCTGATCCAAAAACAAAGAATTTTTCNGTCCTGCGAGGCTCGATTAAGCTAATCCGAGCGCCCGTCGCGTTATCGCAGTGCGTCGAGAAAGAAAGGAGACCTATCGAAAAAGGAGCCGCAGCGTTTATTCGCGGTGGGCAGGGGGCGCGACAAATATGATGGTCGAAAATCGCTGATAGCAAAAAGCGAACGCCCTTCAGGTAAACCGATACACCTCTTAAAGGAGAGATTTCAGTGCGTATACTCTATGTTGTCCTTCTCGCTTCGATCTTCTCGACCGTTCCACTCGATGCCGAGACCTATGAGATTGATTCAGAGCACTCNCAGGTTGCTTTTGATGTCCGCCATATGGTAAGTCGGGCCCATGGGCTTTTCAACGAGTTTTCAGGTCAGATTCAGTATGATCCAGAGCATCCCGAGAAAATACAAATTGATGCGACCATTTCGGTCGCGAGTATCGATACCGATAACGAAAAACGCGACGCGCATCTGCGCAGCGCCGACTTTTTCGACGTCGAGTCGCATCCATCCATCACCTTTAAGAGTACGGGCGCCGAAATCCGTAAGGACATGCTCCACGTAACTGGCGATTTCACTCTACATGGCATCACCCGGCGCATTGTGCTCCCGGTGACGGTTANGGGTATTGGCACCAACCCCTGGACGCANAAGGCACAGGTCGGTATGGAGGCGAGTACGGTGCTCAGCCGTGCGGAATACGGCGTCGACACCTGGAGCGACGTGGCCAGTATTCTTGGCGATGAAGTACAGGTTCGTCTCATGGTGCAAGCCAACGCACAGTAGTTGCACAGCAGCTAGGAGCGGGGCAAAGGGTGCCTNGATCATGTCGGCGACCCAGTCCACGTTGTGTTCCATCCGATCGGGTGCAGCCGGAGGTGCCGTGTGGCAGGCNTGTGCGATATGTGCACTGAAACGGCGGTCGCAATCAACAGAAAGGCGATCGCCGCTACCAGGCGCGCGTAAATCGGGGCGGCTGAAATTCTCGTCCGATGCGGGATGGGTCNCAGTCCTGCGATTAGCGCTTCATCGCCAATCCGAGAAGCAGGGGTGGTCCGCCTGCTTCCCGCTGAATCAAGGATTTCGTCCGCTGTCGCANCCNGGTTGCGTGCTCGCATACTAGCAAACAACGCATCTCCACCCCGATCGGCAGCGCAAGCAGAGCCGCAGGGGAGCCGGATGGGTCGAATGCCGAAAGTCCAGGCATTCGACGAAGCGAGTCCCGCCAAGTATCCTCNCTTGGCCGCGGTGCGGATCGGACCGATGACTAGGGGCTCGGTCCCCTGGTGGAAAGCCGGCCCACCAGGGGACCGCAAGGTGTGGCCACTGCCCAACCGTGCCGCGAGACGCTGCAGCTTGACGCTAATGGGGTGTCCCCCTACTTTGGGCGGCGAGTTGGAGCGGTGCGATCGGCCATTGGAAGTTCACATAACGAAGCAAATCAGGGGGTGTTATGCTGCGGTTAACGGACGAATTGAAGAAGGATCCGAAGAGGCGTATATCGGCAGGGGTGATCGGCTACGGCGGCGCTTTCAACATGGGCCGTCTGCACCTGACCTCGATGGCCAGGAACCGGCGGATGGAAGTGGCCGCTGTCTGCGAACTCGACCCGGAGCGGCGGGCGGTGGCGGAGGAGGATTTTCCGGGGATAAAAACCTATGGCAGCGTCGGCCAGATGCTGCGCAACGCCGATCTGGATCTGGTCACCATTATCACGCCGCACAATACCCATGCCAAGCTGGCGGTGCAGTGCCTCGAGGCCGGGGTGAATGTGGTGTGCGAAAAACCGCTGGCGATCACCAGCGCCGAGGTCGAGAAGATGATGGCGGCGGCCAAAAAGCGGAAGGTCATGATCTCGACCTTCCACAACCGGCGCTGGGACGGCGACTTCGTTACCTTGCGCGATCTGATCCGCAAAGAGAAGATCATCGGCCGGGTCTTTCGCATCGAGGCCGGGTTTTCCGGCTATGGCGAACAGGGTACGTGGTGGCGCTCGAGCAAGAAAGTATCGGGCGGTGCGATCTACGACTGGGGTGCGCACTTTACCGACTGGATCCTCAATATCGTCACCGATCCAATCGACTGGGTGAGCGGCTACCAGGTCAAGAACAAGGCGTGGAATAAATACGACAACGAGGATCATTCCGAGTACACGTTGCGCTTTAAAGGCGGCTGTACCGTGACGCTGTGGATGTCCAATTTGTCGATGAGCGGCCGGCCGCGCTGGCGGGTGCTGGGCGAACGGGGTTCGATCGTGGATGTCGGCGGCAAATTTGAGGTCAAGACGCTGGTCAACGGGCGCCAGATGAGTACTGAAGTGGGCTTCGCCGAATCCAACTGGGACGCCTACTACGAAAATGTCTACCGCCATTTGCTCGGTCGCGCCAAACTGGTTATCACGCCCGAGTCGGCCGGTCGGGTGATCGGAGTGCTGGAGGCGGCTAACCTGTCGGCGGCGCGCGGTTCGCAGCCGGTCAAGCCGGCCTTTGCCTGAGCTGCCGCTACTCGCAGACGCTAGCGCGCGGGCGCTTGCTTCGCTTCTGGGGATCGGCTGCCGCTCGGGAGACACGGTGGTTGGACTGTCGGCGGTGCGGCGGACCGACGGGCTGGCTTTTGTCTTTGCCGGCAGCGAGCTGGCGGAGCGGACCTTGCGCGAACTGGCCGGTAAACCGGGGGCGCAGGTCTATCAGATTGCCGATATGCAACACCTGACCCGGGCCTTCGGCCGCGAGGACGCGCAGGTAGTGGGCGTCAAACGCGGCGACCTGGCCCGCGGCCTGGCCAAACGCCTGGAGGAGGAAAAACCATGATTCTCGCCGAAATGACCTCGCCCGAAATCGACGCGCTGCCACGCGACATCGTGGTATTGATGCCGGTGGCCTCCTGCGAGCAGCACAGCTTGCACCTGCCGGTTTTCACCGACTCGATGATCGGCGGCGAAGTAGCGCGCCGGGTGCACGAGCGGGTGCCCGACGACGTGCTGGTGCTGCCCGTGCAGTGGCTGGGCTATTCGCAACACCACATCCGCTATCCCGGCACGATCAGCGCGATATCTGAGACCCACTTACTGCTGATGATGGACATCGTCGCCTCGATGGTCGGCTATGGCTTCAAGAAAATTCTCATCCAGAACAGCCACGGCGGCAATGGCGCCAATATTTCGGTATTGCTGCAGAGGCTGATGGAGCACTACGGCGACGAGGAGATCGAATTCTACAGCCGCTGGGCCTGGGCTGGAGGGGAGCGGCTCGACCAGATTCGCGAGCTCGGCGGCGCCGGTTCCGGCCATGCAGGGGAGACCGAGACCTCGATGGTGCTGGCGATGCGGCCCGAACTGGTGCGCACCGACCAGCTCGACAAAGACGGCGAGCGCGAGGGCATGCGCGCGCCCGGGGCGGCGTCGTACTATCGCTTCGATCAGCGCACCCGCCACGGCGGGGTCGGCGACCCGCGGCCGGCGACGGCCGAAAAGGGCGAGGCTCTGCTCGACGCCTCGGCCGACGAAGTGGCGGAGACCGTGCGCCAGATCCGCGCGCTCAAGCCCTTCGGCTGAGTCAATGTCGCATTTCATGTCGTTTGCTTGACATGGTAAAATAGCCGGTCTAATTTTACCGAATGAGGCCATTGCCAGCGTAGACCTGTGAGAAAACCAGGTGTTAAGGCCGCAGGAGACCCAGCCTGCGGCCCTTTTCGTACCCGATGCAGAAAACCGACCATACCCCCAGACTGCTCGAAGATCTGCCCGCGGCGGTGGCGGGCAAATTAGCCCTGGCCGCCGATGAGGACGTGCTGATCCGGGTGCATTCGGATCTGACCGATGATCGCACCTATGGCGCCCAATGGGTGCTGGTCACGCCCGAGCGGGTGGTAGTGGCTCCTGAAGCGGGCATCGACGGTGCGGTAGAGGTGGCCATCGACCAAGTCAAAGTGGCGCGCACCGAGGCCTTGATCGGCGGCGGCAGCCTCGAGATCGAGCGCGAGGCGGCGCCGACGGTTTCGGTGCCCTATTCGGGGTCTATGGCGGCCAAATTTTCCGAGGTCGCCCGCGGCATCGAACAGCTGCGCAAGGGCGAGCCCTTCTTTATCAATGACCGCCTCGACCGCACCCGCTGCGAGAAGTGCAACCGCCTATTGCCCGAGAAGAACGGCATCTGTCCCGCCTGCATCCGCAAGCTCGCCACGCTCAAGCGCATTGCCTCCTTTATGGCCCCCTACAAGGGGCGGGCGGCGATACTGGCCGTGGCCTCGGTCGCCACCACCGTCGCCGAGTTGATGCCGCCGCTGGTGACCAAGCACTTGATCGACGACGTGCTGGTGCCGACAGTCGGCAGCGATCTGAGCCTTGCCGACCGCTACGATCTGTTGGGTCTTTTGGTCCTGGCGCTTATCGGGGTACGAGTCTGGAGCTGGGGGGCGGAACTGATCCACCACTGGGTGGTGTCGTGGCTCGGTGCGCGGGTGACGACCGATATCCGCGCCCAGCTCTATCGCCGCCTCGAAATGCTCTCGCTACAATTTTACGACAAGCGTTCGACCGGAGGGCTGATCTCGCGGGTGTCGCGCGATGCCGAGATGATGCAGGATTTTCTCGTCGATGGCTTGCCCTATCTGATTATAGAGGGCCTGATGATCGTCGGAATCATCGGCTTTTTGTTTTCGATGAGCTGGAAGATCACGCTGTTGGTGCTGATCCCGGTGCCTTTGACGTTGCTCTGGAGCATCTTGTTCTGGCGGCGGATGCGCAAGATGTTCAACAAGCACAGCCGCGGCTGGTCGCAATTGGGATCCAGGCTCAACGAGGCGCTGCACGGGATCCGCGTGGTTAAGGCGTTCGCTCAGGAGCCGCGCGAGTTGGCGGCTTTCGAGGAGCGCAACGAAAACCTGTCCGTGGTCTCGCGCGGCACTGCCCGCAACTGGATGGCGCTGTGGTCGACCATGAGCCTGGTTACGGGACTCGGCATACTCATCGTCTGGTATTTCGGTGGTTCCGAAGTCCTGCGCGACGAACTGAGTATCGGCACGCTGCTGGCTATCTACTCCTATATGTGGTTGATCTACGGGCCGATGGAGTGGTTTGCCGAAGTCAATTCTTGGATGACCCGGGCCTTTGCCGGGGCCGAGCGGATTTTCGAGATCATCGATGCGCCGCCCGAGGCCTACGAGGATCCCGACGCGGTGGCGATGCCCGCGATGCAGGGCAAGGTGCACTTCGACGGGGTGACTTTCGGCTACGATAAGAGCAAGCCGGTGCTGCACGAGATCGATCTCGAGGTCGCGCCGGGTGAGATGATCGGGTTGGTTGGCCGCTCGGGCGTGGGCAAGACCACGACGATCAATCTGGTCAGCCGCTTTTACGACGTCGATCGCGGCACGCTGTCGATCGACGGGATCGATATTCGCAAGATCAGACTGCAGGATTTGCGCTCGCAGATCGGCGTCGTGCCGCAGGAGCCGGTGCTCTTCACCGGCACGATTGCCGAGAATATCAGCTACGGCAAGCCCGGTGCCGAGCTCGACGAGATCATGGACGCCGCCCGCACCGCCAACGCCCACAAGTTCATCATGGCCAAACCGGATGGCTACGACACCATGCTCGGCGAGCGCGGGGCGGGTTTGTCGGGCGGCGAGCGGCAGCGCATTGCCATCGCCCGCGCGATCCTGCACGACCCTAGGGTACTGATTCTCGACGAGGCCACCGCATCGGTCGATGTCGAGACCGAAAAGCAGATTCAGGAGTCTATCGCGCGCTTGATCGAGGGCCGCACGACCTTTGCCATTGCGCACCGATTCTCGACCCTGCGCAATGCCGACCGCCTAGTGGTGCTGGAAGCGGGCCGCATCGTCGAGATCGGCACGCACGATGAGTTGCTCGAGCGCGATGGCCGCTTCGCCGAACTGGTGCGGCTGCAGCGCGAAGTCTCCGCAATCATCGCGATCAAGGACTAGACTGTGGCTGCGCCGACCCTGGACCAACCCTTTATCGAGCCGCCGCCGCAGGCGGTCGCGCACAAGCTCGACGGCGTGCGCGCCGCAGATGAGATCATCCATATCCAGGTCGCCACCGACAAGATCGACGACCGGGCTTACGGCGAGCGCTGGCTGGTGGCGACCGACCGCCACCTCTACTTCATCCCCGCCAGCGGTGCTGACGGGATCGAGCAATTGCCAATCGACCAGGTCGAAAGCGCGCAGGTGCAGCAACTAGTTGGCGGCGGCTTTATGGAGGTAGCGCGCAAGGAGGGGCCGCCTACCTTACTGCACTACTCGAATTCGCTGCACCCCAAGTTTGTCGAAGTCGCCGCTGGTATTGGCCGTCTCGCCGGGGGCGATGCGCCCGAACTCCCCACCATCGTCGAGCGCACCCGCTGCGAAAAGTGCCATCGCCTGCTGCCCGAAAAGGACGGCTTCTGCCCATTCTGTCTGTCCAAGTGGGCCACGTTCAAGCGCATTGCCTCCTATTTGTCGCCCTACAAGGCCAGGGTGTTGCTACTGATGGTTGGCTCGGCAGTGACTACTGCGCTGGGGCTATTGCCGCCTTATGTGATCAAGCACATCATCGACGATGTGTTGACGCCCGCTGCGGCTGGCGAACTGGGTTATGAAGAAGGGATCGGCTTGCTGGGCTTGCTGGTCGGCGGTCTGCTGGGAGCACAGCTTTTGGGATGGGGGATCGAATTGTTGACGGGTTTTGTGCGCGCGGATCTGTCTGCCTGGTCGACCCGCGATGTGCGCGCCGAACTCTACCGCAATCTGCAATTCTTGCCGCTGCGTTTCTACGAGCAGCGGCAGGTCGGCAGCCTGATATCTCGCTTTATGCAGGATTCGGATCGGTTGGAGATGATGCTGCTGTTTTTTATTCCCTTTATCATTTCCAATGTGCTGCTGTTCTTCGGGGTCTTCGGCCTGCTGCTTTATATGAATTGGCAGTTGACCATGATGGTGTTAGCCCCCACGCCCTTCATCGTCCTCGCCAGCCTCAAGCGCTTCAAGTTGATGCGCATGCACTGGGGCCGCTGGGGTACCAAATGGTCGCGACTCACGTCGCATCTCAACGAATCGATCCACGGCATCCGCATCGTCAAGGCCTTCGCGCAGGAAGAGCGCGAGGAAAGGCGCTTTTCGCTGCGCAACGAAGATTTGTGGAAAACCGCGGTAACCGCGGAGCGGGTCTGGGTGGTGTTTTACGCGGTGTCCAATTTCGTGATGAGTTTCGGGATCTTCCTGGTGTGGTACTTCGGCGGCCGACAGATCCTCGACGAGACGCTGACCCTGGGCGTGTTGATGGCCTTTATCAGCTATATATGGCAGCTCTACCGGCCGATTTCCTTTTTCACCAATGCCAACAACATGCTGACCCGCTCTTTCGCCGGGGCCGAGCGGATCTTCGAGGTGATTGATGCGAACCCCGAGTCGTTCGCAAATCCCGACGCTCGGCCGTTGCCTGATCTCAAGGGACGAGTGGAATTCAAAGACGCGTTCTTCGGCTACGATCCCGGCAAGCCCGTGCTCAAGGGCGTCGATCTGGTCGTCGAGCCGGGCGAGATGGTCGGCCTGGTCGGCAAGTCGGGCGTGGGCAAGAGCACGCTGATCAACCTGATCTGCCGCTTCTACGATGTCGATCGCGGCGAATTGCATATCGACGGCACCGATATACGAGATATCGCGCTCGGGGATTTGCGCGGCCAGATCGGGATGGTGGCGCAGGAGTCGTTTCTGTTCAACGGCTCCATCCACGAGAATATCAGCTATGCGCGGCCTGAGGCGACCTTCGAAGAGGTAATGCGCGCGGCCAAGGCGGCCAACGCGCACGAGTTCATCGTGCAAAAGCCCGACGGCTACGACACCAAAGTGGGCGAGCGCGGCGACAAGCTCTCGGGCGGTGAAAAACAGCGGATCTCGATTGCGCGGGCGATTTTGCACGACCCCAAAATTTTGATCCTCGACGAGGCGACCTCCTCGGTCGATACGCCAACCGAGCAAAAGGTGCAGGAGGCCATACAGCGGCTGGTGCAGGGCCGCACGACTTTCGCCATCGCGCATCGGCTTTCGACCCTGCGCAACGCCGACCGGTTGGTGGTGCTAGATGAGGGCAAGGTCGCGGAGGCGGGTACGCATCAGGAGTTACTGGACAAAGAGGGGATCTTCTATAACCTGGTTTCGACTCAGCAGCAGACCACCGCAGTAATGGCAGTGGGCGGGGGCAAGGACGATGAGAGTCGGTAGCGCCGTTCCACGGGGCGCAAAGGTCCGGCCTGTGGATGCGTCTTTGTTGGCACGGGCCGACGAGCGCCGGAGTTCGGGCTGGTAAGCTCTGGTTTAATCCCGCGGCGGATATGGGGTAATAGGGCAGAAAACTGGCGATAGGGAGCCGACCGTGCTAGTAGAAGCCTCGCCGTTGTCCCACCAGGACAGATTGCGGGAGTTGGCCGAGACCTATATGGGGATGGCGACGACCTTTGCGCAACTGGGATTTTCAAATAGGTGACGGACCAGAGGAAATGAAATATGACCTCCTTCGATCAGATCATCAACGAAATCGATATCTACGGCTTCACGCTGGTCCCCGACGTATTGTCGTCGGATCAGGTCTTAGAGCTTAAGGAGGCGCTGATTAAAGCCGCCGAGCGGATGGGCGAGCCCGACTACGAAAACCGTGGCGGAACCTCGCTGCTGGTGCGCAATCTGCCGACGTTGGACCCGGCCTTCTTCCAGATTATCGATCATCCGCTCATCTTGCCGATCCTCGAGCACTTCCTCGACAAGTCGCTGATCCTGGGCAGCCTCAGTGCGCGCATTGTCCGTCCCGGTGACGGCCTGCAAAACTTTCACAGCGATATCCCCGGCCATATGCTCAACCCGGTGTCGCCGGTGATGATGAATACCGTGTGGACCCTGGTGGACTTCCATCCTACTATCGGCGGCACGCGCATCGTGCCCGGCTCGCACAAGAGCGGCCACGATGGTCCGCCCGAGGGCTTTGCCGTCCGGCACGAATTCCAACTGTCGTGTAAGGCGGGCAGCGTGCTGCTTTTCAACGGCCAGTGCTGGCACGCCGGCGGTGCCAATCAAACGGAGGACAATCGCTACGCGGTCTTTGCCCACTACCGCAAGTCAATGCTGATGTTCCAGCTCGACCCGCACGACGAATTTCCGGCCGCGTGGTTCGACCGGCTCAACCCGCGGCAGCGCGAATTGATGCGGATGCAAAAGGGCGTGGGGGCATCGCACGCGGCGGACGGGCACTTCCAGTCCCCGCCCAAGAGATAGTTATGCCCCTGGAGATCGAGCGCAAATTCCTGGTTGCCGATCCTTCGTGTATCGAAGGCGCAAAGGGCACTGCCTGCAAACAGGGCTATCTCTCGGTCAAAGGCGAGGCGGTGGTGCGCGCGCGCATCGAAGGCCGACGGGCAGTACTCACCCTCAAAGGCCGGACCCGCGGCATTGCCCGCAGCGAGTACGAATACGAGATCCCGTTGCAGCATGGCGAAGAAATCCTGGCCGCAATGTGCTCCGGGCCGCTCGTCGAGAAGACGCGCTATGAGATCGAATGGGCGGGTAAGGTCTGGGAGGTCGATGTATTTGCCGGCGACAACGAAGGGCTGGTAGTGGCCGAGGTCGAGTTGGCAAGCGAGGACGAAGCGGTAGAGATACCGCCCTGGGTGGGGGAGGAGGTGTCGGGGGATCCGCGCTACTACAACGCCAATCTGGTCGACGACCCCTACTGCAATTGGCAGGACGACTGAACGCGGCCCTTGGCGGTCGCGTTTTTATTTTCCCGCGCAGAGCATGCTCATATCCAGCGCTGGCGCCGAGTGGGTCAGTGCGCCGATGGAAATGAGGTCGACGCCGGTCTCGGCAGCCATGCGAACGGTCGAGAGGGTATAGCCGCCGGTGGCCTCGATCTCGATGGTGGGATCGGCGCCGCGGATCAGATCGACCGCTTCGCGCATTTTTCCATTATCTAAATTGTCGAGCATAATGCGGTCGGGTCCTGCGGCCAGAGCGTCGCGGACCTCGTCGAGGTCTTCCGTTTCGACGTAGATCGGGATATCGCGGCCTGCGGCCGCGAGTTGTGCCCTGGTCACGGCCGCGCCGACGCCGCCTGTGGCCGCCGCGTGATTTTCCTTGATCAGCACCGCGTCGTAGAGTCCCATGCGGTGGTTGACGCCTCCGCCCAGAGTCACCGCCCACTTTTGCAACTGCCGCCAGCCCGGTGTGGTCTTGCGGGTATCGGTAATTTGGGCCTGAGTCCCCTCGACGGCGGCGACGAAGCGGCGGGTGAGACTGGCGACGCCCGAGAGTTGTTGCAGGAAGTTGAGTGCGGTGCGCTCGCCGGCTAAGAGCGCGCGGGCGCGTCCTGCGAGGTGGATGATGTCCTCTGCCGCAGCAATTGCTGCCCCATCTTCGGTCAGGGCGTCAAAGCGCACGCCGGCGTCGAGCCGGGCGAAAACCGCGCGGGCGATCTCGACCCCGGCGACGACGCCCGCTTCGCGGGCGATGATGCGGGCGCGGTCCTCGGCGTGGGCGTCGATGGTCCAGGTCGCGGTCAGATCGCAGTCGATATCGATGGTGCCGAGATCCTCGCGCAGGGCATCGGCGACCAGGTCGCGGTGGATCTCAGGTGGCGGTGGGGTGGTGGGGCTGGCGGTCATGGCGGTTCTTTTTGGGGGTGGTGGGGCGTTTGGTCAAATGGGTCGAGATGGTCCGTACAGGGGACCTGTGCCTCGAATGAGTCCCGATACTGTGGCACAATCTCGAGGTCGCGGGCGGTGGTGTCAAATTCTTCGCTGTGGATCGCCAGCTGCGCCTGCTGGGGCTCGTTTTTTCGTGCAGGTGGGCCAATTGGTCCCCCTGCGTCCCCCGCACAAGTGCGGTACAGGGTTAAGGTCAGGACCGCGGGCAAATCGGCGCTGAGCTAGTAAGATCAGGACCTTCGTAGTCGGCGAGCAGGCCCTGATCGGCGAGTAGCGGCATAAAGGCGAAGAGATCGGCGAGCATTCTGGTCGTGACGCGGCGGCTATCGACGAGGTCGCGGAAGAGGCGGTAGCCAGCATCGAGGATCTGCGCGTCGCCCGTTTCGCGGTAGACAAAGGCCAAAGGGGGCAATAGCTGAGTGGCCGGATGCGGGCGGTCGGCATTGGGGCGCTCCTGGTGGTAGAACAGGCCTTCGGCGGTGCGGCCCTCTGCGGTTAAGAAGCGGGCACCGTCCAATAGCAGGCGGTGGGCGCGAATATCGCCGGTGTCCTGGTAGTATTGCTGCAAGCCCTGCAGGACGGAGGCCGTGGCGGCGGGGACGGCACCGTGGTTGAAACTGCCGATGGGGTCGCGCCAGCGGCCGTCAGCGTCCTGCCAGGCTTCGAAGAGATCGACCAGCGTCTCCATTGCGCGCAGGAAGCGCTCGTCGCGGAAGGCGCTGTAGTAGGTGCCCATCGCGATGAGCGCCTGGCCGGCAACGGGTGTGTTGAAGGGCCAGGCCTGGTCGGCCTCGGCGTTGGCGATCTGGCTTTTCCAGCCGTAGGGCGCCTGGCGGCGGCAAAAATCGGCGCAGGCCTCGGCGGTCTCGCGGGCCCGGGGATAACCAGTAAGGAAGTAGTAGTCGAGCAGGCTGCCGACCCAGGCGTGGCTGGTCGCCGGCCCCTGGAGCGCGTTTTCGTCGGTGTCGGTCCAGTGGTGGTTTTGCGCGTGCTGGCGGTGGGGGCCACCAATCCACTCCGGGTGGTCGCTCGAATAATGGACGGTGTCGATGTCGATGAGGTGGTGGATGGCCGCCTCGGCCTCGCGGAAGAGCCGTTGGTCGCCGGCGCGCAGGTACTGGCGCAAGAGCGAGCGCGGTAGGTCGGCGGCGAGGTTTTCGCAGGTGCGGGTTTTGCACTGTTGGCCCTCGCGCTCGAGCAGGACCTGATCGCCGTAGTCGAGCAGGCCGAGGCCGTTGGGTGGGCGGCAGGCGCGGCGCAGGGCGTGTTCGAGGGGCCAGTGGCGCTCGTCGAAGGGATGGAAGGGCCCCAGGGCGCCGGTGGTGGCGTAGTGTTCGGAGGGCAGTTGCAACAACAGCGGCTCCTCAAAGGCCAGGCAAAGGGCGTCGATATGGCGCGCGCTCGGGCCGGGATCGCCGAGGTGGACGAAAAACTCGTGGGTCTTGGCCATGCCCTGGGGAATGCGCAGGGGGCCGACGTAGTCCACGCTGTCGGGGTGGTCCATTTCGCGGGCGGTGCGGCCGGGTTCGCCCGCGGGCGGGGCGAAGTCGCGCAGATCGGGATAGAGGTCGAGTGCGAGTCCGTCGTCGGATATGGCGAAGGCCTTGGGATAGTTTTGCCAGGGGTGGCGCAATTTGAGCGTCGCACCGGTCTGCCCATCGGCGAGATGGACCCAGCCGTGGGTATTGGCGCGGTGGTCGCTGCGCTCTTTGCCGAGCAGCGCATGGCGTTCGATTTGCCACTGGATCAGCGTCAGGGGATGGTCCAACTGGCGGGGATCCTCGCCGTGGCCGAAGTCGGCGTTGCGGGAGCCGAGCATAAACCGCTTCTCGGCTGTCAGGGCCAAAGGCAGCGCAAAGTGCAGGCGGCTCAGCTGGACGATGGGGGCGGGTTGGTCGTGAACGAAAGTATGCAAGACTTTAAAAAAGGGCTGGTGGGCGTAGAAGTAGAGCCGAGCTTGCCAGCCCATGAGCCGGGCGCCGTCGGCGGCGACGAAGCTACCCTCTACTTTGACCACCAGGCGCAGCGGATTTTGCTCTTCTATGGCCGCGCTTGCGACCTGGCCGGGATAGACGGTGCCGGCCAGGTCGAAAGCGGTAAAATCGGCCGTCGCATCTTCGCCCAGCAGCGACCGCCCCGCAAGCGCCAGTGCGGTGATGAGCCGGGGGCCGCCGCGGTTGAGGCGCACAGCGAGCGGACCCGTATCGATGGCGATGGTCTTTTCGGCGCACTCGCAAGCTAGGGGTGTGCGCAGCGCGGCCGGGTCGCGTTGGGGGTCGGCATAAATGCGGTATGCTGCCCGCGCCATCGGGCCGATGTCGATTTGCGCGTCGAGCAAGGCCCATTTGATCGAGCCATCGGGCCAGGTGGCCAGCGCACTGGCGCAGGCGGGCAGAATTTGGCCGGTGCTGTCGGCGAGGGCGATGCGGGTCGGATCGCGGAGCGCGCCCTGGGCAAAGGGCAGGCCCGTGGTAGTGGGCCAGCGGGTTCTGGACACGCCAGATGGCTCGCGAATTATGGCATTTATCTCAGGCATTATCAAGTACTTCCCTTGATTTTCAAGATAAGCCCAAAGCTCGGCAACGGCAATGTAAAAGCCGGGTAGACAGGGTCGGATTTTTACCCGTTATTACCTGGAAATTGGCCCGCAAACCTTTGGCGGATCGTGAGTGAGGACACGGCGCCGGCGGGATCATCAGGCAAGGGGAATGGGCTATGACGACGTTGGTCCACGTCACACACGAGGCCGTGCAACAAGCGGGAGGGATTGGCGCGGTGCTGCGCGGTTTGATTACCGCCGACAGCTACCGGGCCCATTGTCCGCGCACCATTCTGCTCGGCCCGCTGGCCGATCCAGAGGACGATGGACCCCTGGGCCCCGACGGCGAAGTGCTCTACGACGCCCATCGCGGCATCGGCGCGGCGGATATCGACGGGGCGCTCAGCCTGGTCGAGAAGGCCTATGGGGTGCAGCTGATCTACGGGCGCAGGCTCTTGCGCCAGGACGGGCGCGAGGCCCGAGCAGAGGTGCTGCTGGTCGATGTGCGACGCCCACCGCACGGCCTCAACGACTTCAAACACGATTTATTCAACCATCTGGGCCTCGACTCGCGGCGCTACGAGCACATCTGGGAATACGAGCAGTATTTGCGGCTGGCAGAGCCCGGTTTCGCCGCGGTGCAAGCGCTGGTTGGCACCGCGCCTTTTATGATACTGGCCCACGAGTTTATGGGGCTGGGGGTTGCTTTTAAGGCGCTGTTGAGTCCGGAGGCATCCTGCAAGACGCTATTCTACGCACACGAGGTGGCCACGGTGCGTCCGCTGATCGAAGAGGGGCCCGGGCGCGATATCGCCTTTTACAACGCGTTGCGCACTGCGCGTGCGGAAGGACGCTTTATCGACGAGCTATACGGATCGCAGGACGACTACTTCAAGCACGCGCTGGTGCGCCAGGCCTGGCGGCTCGACGCAGTGCTGGCCGTGGGCGATTGGGTGGTCGAGGAATTGCGTTTCCTCGGGCCGGAATTCGCGGCGCGCAATATCGACCTGGTTTACAATGGCGTGCCGGCGGTGGCGGTACCCGCCCACGCGCGCGAAGCGGCCAGGGCCAAATTGCAGGCGGCCGGAGCCGGGCTATTGGGCTGGTCGCCCGATCTGGTTTTCACCCACGTCACCCGGCTAGTCAAGAGCAAGGGGCTATGGCGCGACCTGCTGGTGCTGGAGCATCTGGACGCACAACTGTGGCGCGAGCGCAGGTCGGCGCTATTGGTCGTGTTATCAACCGAGGCGGGCTGTCGCACGCCCGGCGAGGTGCAGCGGATGGCCGACTATGGCTGGCCACTGGTCCACCGCGAGGGCGGTGCCGATCTGAGCGGGGGCGAATTGGAGTTTGACCTCCAGGTCCGCGCCTTTAACAGCCGCTCGCGCGCGGTCAAGGCACTATTCGTCAATCAATTCGGTTGGGATCGAGATAGCTGTGGAGATTTTCTCACCGTGGATGCGGAATTTGGCGATTTGCGCCGCGGGTCGGACGTGGAATTCGGTCAGTCGATTTACGAGCCCTTCGGCATTGCCCAGATCGAGCCGCTGAGCTTTGGCACCATCAGCGTGGTCAGCGATATTTGCGGCTGTGTCGGCTTTGTAGGGCGGGTGGCCGATAGGGAGAGTTTGACCGGCTTTATCGAGGGCGGCTATACCCGGCTCGGCGAGGGAGATGCGGGCGCCTCCATTGGCGCTGTGGAGTGCGCCCGGGTCGAGGCGGCGGTCAGCCGCGCGGTCGCCGATCGTCTGGCGGCGCAACTGCCGGCCGATGCCAACGCGCGGGAAAAACTGCTCGCGGAGGGCTATGCGGTGGCGCGGGCGATGAGTTGGGAGCGGGTGGCCGAGGATATGCTGATCCCGGTTTTGCGCCGCTTGGAAAAATAAAAGTAGCGAGGTTGCGATGGCGGTTGTTCGTCTCAGCGGGGCAAGGTGAGGCTCCTGTGCCCACTCTGAGGGTTGCGCTTAGCTCTTCTTGCAGGAGAGTCCGTTATGTTAGCGGTCGAGCGCCAGGCGCACGGTCTCGAGCAGGTGGTCTCGCTGGATGGGTTTCTTGAGCACCGCGTGTACGCAGTCGGGCGGATAGGCCGCAGCTTCGTCATCGACCCAACCCGAAACGATGATGATCGGCACCTCATCGCCGCGGTTGCGTAATTCGAAGAGCAACTCCTCGCCATCGAACTGGCCGGGCATGTGGAGGTCGAGGAGGATCAACTGGACGGCGTGTTTGCCGAGGACGGCGAGCGCCTCGGCGCCGGTGTGGGCTTCGACGGTGGCATAGCCCGCGTCGGCGAGCATTTGCGCCAACATCAGGCGGAGCGCGGCTTCGTCATCGACTATGAGTATGGTCGGGGCGTCGGAATCCATAATATGGTCAGCAATATAGAGCGGTGACTCGGGCTGGGCAAACGGTTTTAGGGCGACGGGGGCCGTGTGCTGGCACAGCGAAGGCCGACCGAGTTGTCGGAGGTGCCGGGGACGAAGGCAGTGCGGACTGTGGTGGTCAAGACATCGAGGGGGACGCCGAGCTTCCAACTGGCGCCGCGTCCCACACGCAGGGTGCCGCTATCGGGCCCTTGCGGGTTTTGGGCGGGGCTTTGTGCGTAGTAGTCGGCGGCGTAGAAGTCGCCCGTCCACTCCTGGACATTGCCCCCCATGCCGTACAGCCCGTAGAAACTAGCGCCGAGCGGATAGGTGTCGACGGGGGTAGTGGTGCCGACATTGTCGTTGTAATTGAGCAATTGGGTGGAGGGGAAGTCCTCGCCCCATGGGTAGGTGCGACCGTCGTCCCCGCGCGCCGCCCGCTCCCATTCGGCCTCGGTCGGCAGGCGCTTGCCCTGCCACAGGCAATAGGTCGTGGCCTGGTCGAAGGTCAGGCAGTTGATCGGGTGATCCTGGCGGTCGTCGCGCTCGGCATTGCAACCGGCGCTCAGCCCGGCGGCGGAGCAGACTCCGGCGGCGACGCAGGCCTGGTACTGGGCGGCGGTGGTTTCGAACTTGTCGATCCAGTAGAGGTCGAGTTCGACCGCGTGCGGCGGCGCCTCGTCGGGCGCGCCCTGGTCTGAACCCATGATGAAGGAGCCGGCGGGGATTTCAATCATCCCGCTTTGTTCGTTGAAGATGCGGTCGAGTACGCGGATGGTGACCACATCGAGCAGGCTGGTCAGGTCGCCGTCGGAGACTTCGAGGCCGAAGATGTAGTCGCCGGCTTCGGGGGCGATGAAGGTGGGTTGCGCCGCAGCCGGGTCGGAAAGTTCGATGGTGCCGCCGGGGGCGCTGCCGACGGTCCAGGTGTAGAGCAGCATATCGCCTTCGGCGGCGTCCGGGTCGGCACTGAGGGTGCCGTCGAGTGTGACGAGATCGCCGACGGCGACCTGCTGGTCGGGTCCGGCGTCGGCGGTGGGGACCTGGTTGCCGGAGGTGCGGACCAGCACCGCGACTTCGTCGCTGGCGATCAATTCGCCGTCGGAGACTTCGAGGCGGAAGCGGTACTCGCCGCTGGCGGTCGGGATGAAGGTGGTCTGCAGGGCCGTGGAGTCTGCCAATTGCACCTCAGCAGGCGCTGTGACGACGGACCAGCGATAGGTCAGGGCATTGCCGTCGGGGTCGCCGCTGCCCAGGGCACTCAGGGGTACGGGCGCGTTGGCACCGACAATGATGTCGGGCCCGGCGTCTGCGGTCGGCGGCTGGTTGTCGATGCTTGCGACGGCGACCCGGACCGTGTCGGGGTCGCTGATCAGCGCGCCGTCGCTGACGGTGAGAATGAAGAGATAGGTACCAGCGACGGTCGGCACGAAGCTGAAGCTGGGTTGGGTCTCGGGAAAAACTATGGGCACCGGGTTTTCGACGGCGTTGCGCCAGGCGAAGCTGAGCGAACCCCCGTCGGGGTCGGCGCTGAGCGTGCCGTCGAGGGTCACTTCCTGCTCCAGTGCGACCTGCTGATCCTCGCCGGCTTCAGCCGTGGGCACCTGGTTGGGCGCGGGCGGGGCCGGCGGGGCGCTGCAATGCCACGTGAAAAGGGCGACGGAGACGATGGCCAGGATCGCTGGGCGCAGAGACATGGATTCGGGCTTTTCTGGAGCAGGGGAATACGGGGGGAGCCGTCAGAGCCAATTATACGTTCGCGGCCTCTAGCTGTCAATCGGCTCAGGTGACAAAAAGGGGGGCCGATTTTATATTGAAACCGTGATGGAAACGGCAACCGTAGAAGTCAGCGACGTCAACCTGGGGCTCTACGACGGAGAGGTCAGCCACGAGCGGATCAACGCGGCGGTCGCCCGGGGGCGCAAGACCGTTCTCTTCGGCGAGCAGACCCGGTTGCCCTATTTTCCCGACGACGACCGCCTGCCCAAGTTGCCGGCCAACGACCCGTTGGTACTTCTTTTTTGGAAGGTCCTGCACAAGATCCCCGAGAATCTGCGCCTGGCCCTGATCGACGCCCCGCTGAGCCTGACGCTGGTGCGCGATGACACCCTGCTCCACTTCGAGGATTTTCGCTGCCACCAGGCTCTGCACATCGGCTGCCGCCGCCGCACCATCTACCTGCCCGAAATCCTGCTACACGCCGCCGAGGACCGCGGCTATGATTACTGGGCCATCGCCGAGGGCGTGATCTACGCCGGGTGGATGCTTATGGATTATTTGCTCCTGGTGGATGTGCTGGCCGAATATGCGGAGCAGGTGCGGCGGCTACCTGGCTACCGCCTCGGCGAGGCTTTGCAGGCGCGGCTGGTCGGTGACCACAATGCCCACCGCCGCGAACACGTCGATGCCGGCCGTTCGGAAGTGGCCGAATTCCTCGGCGGCTATCGGACCCGGCTGCTGGCGGTGACGCCCGAGGAGGCGGTGGCCACCGATGTCAGTGGCCTGGCGCGCGCGATATTCGATTCTGCCATGGAGCAGCGCTGGGCCCACGACAAGATGGAGCGCATCGCCCAGGTCTTCAATTTTCCCCGGCTATTTCTCTTCGACCGCGATATAATTCACGGCACCGCGCGCGAACTGGCCGAGGCGCGCGGTCTGGAGATTGAGCCCCGGACTTTCGCCGACGCCATGCACGACTACCGCGACGCGCAGCGCTTCGAGCCCCATCCACTGATGACGACGCTGGGCAAGAGCGTAATCCCCAAGCCGCGCGCGATATTTTTGCAGACGGTGGTGGGGTTGGGGGTCGCAGGGTTGCGTGGATTCTTCGAGGCTTATGCCCGCGATGAGGAGGGGGTCCGCGACCTGGTACATCCACTGTGGATGTACCTGTGTTCGCTCAGTTCGGATCCGGCCGGTATCTTCTCGCGCGCTGGTCGTTTGCGGGCGGTGGGGCGCGAGGCTCTGGAGGAGGGCATCGACCGGCATCTGGCCGGGGTGCTGATCCGCCTCGACGGTGCGGACAACTATTTACAACTGGTCGGCGAGGTCGCGGCGATGGGGGAAGCCGCTCGCGGTGAGTTGGAAGACCTGATCGCGGTGCAGCGGCTGGTCGAAGACGACGAGTGGGAGGCGTTCAAGGGGCGCAAGCAAACCATCGTCGCTCGCGCCTGCCAGGCGCTGGAGGATTTGAGCGACGGTGGACAGGCCATCGCCAGGATTAATTTGCACGAAGACGAGAAGATACAGGCGCTGATCGCCGACCGGCCACACCGGCTGACCTCTGACCCCAGCGGCGTTATGATGTACGTGCGCACCTACGCCAATGCGCTCGCGCGCTTTGGGCCCGGCGATCCGGACTCCGACTTTCTGCTGGCCTCGATCCTAGTGCGGCTCGATCTGTGCGACGACTACGAGGAATTGCTCGAACGCGTCTTCGAGATTGGTACGCCGGCCTTCACCGCTCTACACAATGTCTTCGAGCAAATACCCGAGCGCGATATCAAGCGCCGAGAAATACTCAAACAGGCGCGGATTCTCTGGAGTCGGTTGCTGGCTAGGGCGCGGGCGCAAGCCAGGGCACGTCGATGAGGTTTTTGCCCTTTTTTATCGTCGCGTGGTGCGCGGGTTGTCTGCCTTTTGGCGGGCCACCGCCCAAGAGTGCCGAGTTGACGGCGGCGGCGCGGGATTTGGTGCAAATCGCCCGGGATCACGCCAGTGCTATCGACTGGCTGGGATTGCGCGATGGACAGGGCGAGCAGACCGATGCCACGCGGGTGCTGGACGACTACTTGATTTCGGCACTGGTCCAGTCCGGGGTTGAACTGGCCGCGGCGGATACCACGGGCAAAAAGTGGCGCGATGGCGCGGTCGTGGCGCTGCAAGCGGGTGGGTCGGCCGATCTGGTGCTGGGGGGACGGCTGCAGGAGGACGCCGGCTGGATGTACGTGCGGCTCTTTTTGGCCGAGCGCGCCGGGGGCCGCCTGGTCGCCGCGCGCACGGTGCGGGTGCCCGGCGATGAGGTCACCGACGAGGTCGCGCGGCGCGATACCGGGTCCGACCGGGACGCGGCGCCGGTGCAGGTGGAATTGCACCTGATCGCCAAGCGCGAGGAGGGCGGTGTCTATCGCGCGGTCGAGTTGCAACAGGGTGCGCAGTTGCAGCAGGGCGACCAGGTCCAATTGCGCTTCAAGTTGGGCCGTGATGTCGAGGTCTACGCCTTCCTCTACGATTCGGAGGGCGTGGTCGAAGCGCTGTTCCCCGAACAGTTCGTCTATTCGGGCATCGACCAGTACGGCCCGAGTGAGAATGGCTGGATCACCCTCAACGAGATCGACCGGGTCTACACGCTCTATTTCATCGCCGGGCCGCGTCTACTCGACGAGAATGCCGGGGAGTTTTTCGATCGGGTGGGCGAGTTGATCGAGCAGCGGCAGGTAGATCGCTTCACCGGGCTGGAGAAATTGGACCAGACGCTAGTCGAATTCCTGTTGCGGTCCTACCAGCAGACGCAAACCTTAACGGTGCTGCGCGAGGGCGAGGAGATTCCCCAGGGCCGTCCGGCAACCATCGTCTTCGACGATGGCACTCGCCTGGACAGTCAGGCCGAAATGCTCGAGGGCGCGCCCGTACTGGTGCGCGCCCTGAGTTTTTCGGTGCAGTGATTCCATCTAGAGAACGGCGGCGACCGCCTCGCAGAAGTAGCCCAGGTTGGCGTTGGTCAATCCGGCGACGTTGATGCGTCCTCCTCCCACGATATAGATCGAATATTGTTCGCGCAGCGTTGCGACCTGCTCGGGACCCAAGCCCGAGAAGGAAAACATCCCGCGCTGCCGTTCGATAAAGGAAAAGTCGCGCTCGATGCCCTGCGCATTGAGTCCGGCGACNAATTCGCCCCGCATGCCGTTGATGCGTTCGCGCATTGCGGCGACTTCGCCCTGCCACTGGCGAGTCAGGNCGGCATCGGCGAGGATCTCGGAGACAATGGCCGAGCCGTGGGCCGGGGGGTTGGAGTAGCTGGTGCGCACCGCGATCTTGAGATNGCTCAAAGCCGTCGCTGCCGCGTCGGCGTCGGCGCCTATCAGGGTCAGGGCACCGACGCGCTCCTTGTAGAGGCCGAAATTTTTCGAAAAGGAACTGGCGACGAGCAATTCGCGGCCGGTGCGGCACAGTGCCTTGAGCCCGCGGGCGTCTTCCTCGATCCCGTCGCCCAGGCCCTGATAGGCGAAATCGACCAGCGGCAACAGATCGCGTTCGGCGACCAGGTCGGCAATGCGCTCCCAGGTCTGGGGGCTGGGATCGACGCCNGTGGGGTTGTGGCAGCAGCCGTGCAGCAGCACGATGTGCCCNGCGGGTATATGGCCGAGGGCGGCGAGCANGGCTTCTTCATCGAGCCCGTTGGTCGCCGCGTCGAAATAGGGATAGGTCTCGACCTGGAGTCCGGCGGCCTCGAAGACCTTGGGGTGGTTGGCCCAGGTCGGCTCGCTGAGCCAGATGGGCTTGTCGCCGAAGTGGCGGGCGAGAAAGTCGCCGGCGATGCGCAGGGCGCCGGTGCCGCCCGGGCTCTGCACGGTGACGGCGCGATCGGAGGCCAGGATTTTGTGGTCGTTGCCGAGCAAAAGGCCGCGCACGGCGGCGCCGTATTCGGGGCTGCCGTCGATGGCGAGGTAGTTTTTGGTCTTTTCGGCGGCGAGCACGCGCTCAGCGGCGGTTTTGACCGAGGCGAGGACGGGGGTCTGGCCACTGGCGTCCTGGTAGACGCCGACGCCGAGGTTGATTTTGTCGGGGTTGGGGTCTTGTTTGAAGGTGGCGGTGAGGCCGAGGATGGGGTCGGCGGGCGCCATTTGTAGTTGTTCGAACATGTAGAGGGCCTTTCTACGTGGTGGACGGGCTACCCAAGGATAGCCCCTTCGCTAGTTAGGCGTTTTGCGTTATAGCCAACAGAAAATAGGATATAAAGGGAAAAATCGCTAAGCTGGGGTATCAGAATTTGGGAGCATTTGCGACACGCCCCGGAGCCGTACTTCGTCAGCACCGCCGATACGTAGCAAACACCAGATCTTCTTCCTTCTTCTCCTCCACGACTTCCCACTCGCCCTCTTTCCACGCCGGAAAATACGCGTCGCCTTCGACCTCGATGGGCAAGTGCGTCAAGATCATTTCGTCGGTCATTGGCAGAGATAGCTCGTATATTTCGGCGCCGCCGAGGATGAAGAGCTTTTCGGCGCCGCTCTGTTTGGCGGTGGCTACCGCCTGGTCTAAGGTTTGGCAGACGACTACGCCCTCGTCGGAGGTGTAGTCGGGATTGCGGGTGAGGATGAGGTTGAGACGGCCGGGGAGGGGGCGGACCTTGAAGGATTCGTAGGTCTTGCGGCCGGCAACGACCGGATGGCCCTTTGTGGTGCGGACAAAGTGCTTCATGTCGGCGGGGTAGTGCCAGGGGATCTGATTGTCGCGGCCGATGACGCGGTTTATATCCATGGCGGCGATGGCGACGATTTTCACGCGGGCGGGCCTCCAGGGTGGAAGAAGGGATGGACGATGGGATGGTCGGAGCGCCTGGCCTCGGCGACGGTGCCAGTGAAGGCGACGCGGCCCTGATCGAGCATGATCAGGCGACCGTCGAGGCGTTCAATGCTGAGCAATTCGTGGGTGACGATGACGATGGTGGTGCCCAGTTCGCGGTTGAGGGTTAGGAGCAATTCGTCAATCTCGGCGGCGGTTATGGGATCGAGGCCGGCGCCGGGCTCGTCGCAGAACAGGATTTCGGGGTCGAGGACCATCGCCCGCGCCAGCGCCGCGCGTTTGCGCATACCACCCGATAGTTCGTTGGGGAAGCGGTCATAGGCGTGGCCGAGGCCGACCAGTGCGAGGCGGGTGCGGACGATGGCGGCGACGAGGTCCGGCTTGAGGTCGGTGTGCATCTCCAGCGGCAGGGCGAGATTTTCTGCTATGGTCAGCGAGTTGAGCAGCGCGCCATACTGGAACATTACGCCGAGTCTTTTCGACAGCGCGTCGCGGTCTTCGTCCTCCAGTGCGGTTGCATCTTCGCCGAGCACTTCGACGCGACCGGCTCGGGGTTGGATCAGGCCGATGATGGTCTTGAGCAGGGTGCTCTTGCCGCAGCCGCTGCCGCCCAGGACGATGGCGATTTCGCCGCGGTCGACGTGGGCGTCGATCTCCTTGAGGATAAGGAGGTCGTCGTAGCCTACTTGCAGGCCCCGGATATCGATGGCGCGGCTCACCATTTCAGGTAGAAGACCAGGCCCCAGAAGGCGTCGAGGACGATGATGCCGAAGAGCGAGGAGACCACCGAGGAGGTCGTGGCCTCGCCGACGCCGGCGGCTCCACCGCTAAATTTGAGACCGCGGTGGACGGCGATGATGGTGATGATCCAGGCGAAGGAGACGCTTTTGACCAGACCGGTGAGCAGGTCCTTGAGGAAGAGCGCCGAAAAGACCTGGTTGAGGAAGGTCGTAGCCGGGATGTCCATCGAGACCAGGCCGACGAAAGTGCCGCCGAGGATGCCGACGAAATCGGCTATCGTCGTCAATAGCGGCACGCAGACCAACATCGCCCAAAGTTTGGGCACTGCGACGAAGCGCAGCGGGTCCATGGCCATGGTCCGCAGGGCGTCGAGCTCTTCGGTGAATTTCATGGTCGCGACTTCGGCGGCGATGGCGGATCCAGACCGGCCTGAGACGATGATCGCGGTCATCAGCGGACCCAGCTCGCGGGTTAGGCCGATGGCGAGCAGGTCGGCGACGAAAATGTCGGCTCCGAACTGGCGCAGCTGCGCCGCCGATTGCAGCGCCGAGACCGCGCCGATCAAAAAGAGGATTAGGGCAACGATTTGCACGGCTTGGGCACCGATAGCGTGGGCCTGTTCGGTAAAACTGCCCTTGCGGATTCCGTCGCGGTGCAACAGTGCCTGGACCGAGAAGATGGTCAGGTCGGCGGTCAGGTAGAGGAAGTCGGCGATGGATGCAAAGGCGGCATCGACCCGGGCCCCGAGTCGCTCGAGTGCGGGTCGCCGCCCAGGTGGCGTTTCTTGCGCGGCGGCGGGCGCGACGACGAAGTCGAAAAAGGGTTGCAAATGGTCGGGCAAGCCTTCCAGTTGCAGGGGTTTG
>PBOD01000133.1 GCA_002724215.1 Gemmatimonadota bacterium
CGACTGCTCGACCCCGCGGTGGAGAATGATCTCGCCCCGCTTAAAAGTGCGGATATGGACGATGCTGCCCACCAGCCGCAACTCGCGTGGCGATAACAGGCCGAAAATGGGTATTCGGCCCAGCGCGACCTCGAGCCGCTCCTCCGCATAGATATCCTCGCGGAAAACATTGTCCCATTCGGGATCGGTGATCTGATGAGTTGAATGCATCGAAATTGCCCCTGCGCTAAGTGTACTAAGATCGCCGACGGGGGGCAATCCCTTGACAGTAAGGGGCTTTTTGTGAATTTTCAGGCGCCGGGAGAAAATGATCTCATGCCTACGGTAAATATCGCCATCGTCGGGCTGGGCCAGCGCGGCCTCCAGCACCTCAGCGCGCTGTGGCAACTCGACCAGGTCCGCGTCGTCGCGCTGTGCGATCCCTTCCCCGACAACCTCGCAGAAGCTAAGCTGCAGCGCTTCGTCGATGGCTTTAGCCTCGACGGCATCCGCACCTGCGGCACCTTCACCGAGCTGCTCGCCGGCGGCGGCTTCGACGCGATCTACTTTGCCATTCCCCCTTCGCTGCACCGCGGCGAATTGCTCCAAGCCGTCCGCGCCGGCGTCCATCTCTTCGCCGAAAAGCCGGTCAGCCTCTATCTCGACGAGGCGCTGGAAATGGACCGCGCCATCCGCGAGGCGGGCATTATCGCCACCGTCGGCTTCCAGCAACGCCATGACAACTGGCATATCGGGATTCGCGACTTCCTCGCCGACAAGCGCCTGTTGATGATGACTTATATCGTCAACAGCACCCTCGAATCCCACTCGACCAAGCACACCCATACCGAGACCGTCGGGGGCCCGCAAAACCGCATCTGGACCGCCAATCGCGCCTGGTCTGGCTCCACCGTGGTCGAAGGCGGCATCCACCAGACCGACCTGATGCGCTTCTGGGCTGGGGACATAGCCTGGACCGAGGCGCGCTACCTGCACCGGCCCGACGCAGACATCGAAGACGGCGGCGACAATCCCGACGCCTACTCGGTAACCTACGGCTTCGCGTCCGGCGCCATCGGCCACCTGATCATCAGCCGCCTGCGCAAGACCTTCTGGGGCGACAATTACCACGACCTCATGTGGGACCGCGGCCACCTCAAGATCGCAGCGGACAATCCCGTGGCCTATTACTACGACGGGCCCTATCCCCCGCCGGAGGGCAAGGTCGACCCCGACGCCCTGCGCCACGACCTCGACTTCGGCCCGCGCAACAATTCCACCCTGGAAATCGCCCGCGCCTTTGTCACCGCCGTGGCTACAGAGAGCGAAACCCCCCTGCTCAACACTTTTTCATCCAGCCTCAACTCCCACGCCGCCGTCCTCGGCGCCAATATCTCCGACGAACTCGGGGGCCGGCGCATCGATCTAAAAGACCTTCTCTACGCAGACGAATACAGCAAATACAGAGCAAAACCGACAGAGTCATAAAAGGAGCCGCAAATGCCCGCGTATACCTTCAATCACGTCCATCACGAGACCAAAAACGTCGACGAAGCCGTCGCCTGGTACAAAAAGCTCTTCAACGCCACCAACGACGAACCCTTCGAGCGCGGTGGCGCCACCTGGGTCCCGGTCCACATCGGCGCTACCCAGATCACCGTCACCGACCGCGAGTTCACCGACATGGAACTCGGCCGCTACCAGGGCTACGACCACCTAGCCCTCAACACCGACGACTTCGACCAAACCCTCGCCGATATCGAGGCGCACGGCGTCGATATCTGGATGGGCCCGGTCGAGCTCGAAAACGGGATGCGCATCGTCTTCATCAACGGCCCCGACAACATCAAAATAGAATTGATGGAACTGCAGTAGATGGACCCGGCGCCCTTCGGCCTCTGGCCGAGCCCCATCAGCGCGGGCGACCTCGCCGCTGCCACCCGCTTCCGCGACGTGGCCTGGGATGCGGACGGTCGCACCCTGGTCTGGCTCGAAAACCGGGGGCCGCAGGGCGTGCTGGTCTGTCAGCCGCCGGGCGAGGCACCGCGCGATCTCAACACCACGCTCTCGGTGCGCGCCCAGGTCGGCTATGGCGGTGGCGACTTCGCCGTCGCCCGCGGCCACGTCTACTTCGCCGAATATTGCGGGCGCCTCTACCGGCAAGCGCTGGCGGGCGGTCCCGCCCGCCCGATCACGCCCCAATTCGGCTGTGCCGCCGCGCCCGCACCATCGCCCGACGGCCGCCACCTCGTCTACGTCCACAGCGACGAAGGCCGCGACGTGCTGGCCATCGTCGACTGCGAGGGCCGCGCCTGGCCGCAAATCCTCATCGAAGGCGCCGACTTCTACATGCAACCCGTCTGGCATCCCCGGGGCGACCGCCTGGCCTGGATCGAGTGGGACCACCCGCAGATGCCCTGGGACGGCACCCGCCTGGTCGTTGGCCACATCGCTAGAGGTCGCGACGGACGGCCGCGCCTGCGCGACAGGACCCCCCTCGCCGGCGATCTCGATACCGCGGTATCCCAGCCGTGCTTCTCGCCCGACGGCCGCCATCTGGTCTACGCCTCGGACCAGCGCGGCTATAGCAATCTCTGGTGCTACAATCTGCAAAGCGGCGCGACCCGCTGTCTAACGGAAGACGACCATGACATCGCCGGCCCGGCCTGGGCGCAGGGCAACCGCCATTGCGCCTTCTCGGCCGACAGCAAAACCCTGTATTTCGTCCGCAGCGAAAACATCCAGCGCCGCGCCTATGCTCTCGACTTAGCAAGCAGCGCCGTCGAGCCGGTCGCCGCCTTCGCCGACTACACCCACGTCGAGCAACTAACCGCCGCTCCGCGCGGCAAGGGACTGGCCGCCATCGCCGCGGAGCACGCAATTCCCGCCCGCATCATCGCCGGCACCGCCGCCAAAAGCGAAATCCGCGCCCGCTCACAGAGCGAATCGCTGGCTGCCGCCGACCTCTCTGCCCCTGCAGCGGTCACCTGGACCGCCGAGGATTCGAAGCCGGTCCACGGTCTCTACTACCCGCCCGCTAGCAGCCGCTATTGCGGCCGCGGCCGCCCGCCGCTCATCGTCGTGATCCACGGCGGCCCCACCGGCTCGACCGAGACCGGCTTTGAGCCCAGAAACCAATTCTTCGCCACCCGCGGCTGGGCCGTACTCGATGTCAACTACCGCGGCAGCACTGGCCACGGCCGCGCATATATGAAGGCCCTGCGCGGCAACTGGGGCATCCTCGATGTCGAAGACGCCATCGGCGGCGCCCAGCACCTCTGCGACCACGGCCTGGCCGATCCCGAACGCCTAGTCATCATGGGTAGCAGCGCCGGTGGCTACACCGTACTGCGCACACTCACCGTCCGCCCCGGCTTTTTCCGCGCCGGCCTGTGCCTCTACGGCATCGCCAATCTCTTCACCCTGGCCGCCGACACCCACAAATTCGAGTCCCGCTACCTCGACTCGATGCTCGGCCCCCTGCCCGACGCCGCCGACATATACCGCGAGCGCTCCCCGATCTTCGCAGCCGACAAGCTCCG
Source organism: Gemmatimonadota bacterium (assembly GCA_002724215.1). Classification (GTDB taxonomy): domain Bacteria; phylum Latescibacterota; class UBA2968; order UBA8231; family UBA8231. The sequence goes on from PBOD01000133.1 coordinate 3,522, forward strand.
CGACCCCGTCGCCATCTTCCAGGGCGCCGACGACAAGGTCGTACCCCAAGCCCAGGCCGAAGAAATCGTCGCGAGCTTGCGCCGCCGCAACATCCCCCACGAATACCACCTATACGAAGGCGAGGGCCACGGCTGGCGCAAACCAGAGACCATCGAGGCCTTCTACAGAGCCTGCGATAGCTTCCTTCGCCAGTATGTCCTCTTTGCCTGAGACTGGGCTAAAACACACCCTATTCTTATTATTACTCCATCCTTTCGCTGACGCGCATTATCACCGGAGGTCTGCCCGAGGGTGTTCCCGTAGCGGTTGTGGCCCCAATTTCACAGGATGTGAAATTGGGATCAGCCACCCCTCGGAGCGAGGCAGGAGCCGAGCGAGAATGAGCGGAGGGAACACCCTCGGGTAGACCGTCCCCCAAAGGAGCACCGCCCTTTGCCCTACGAAACCGTCATCGGCATGGAAGTCCACGTCGAGCTGCAAACCGCCTCGAAGATGTTTTGCCGCTGCTCCGCCGACCACTTCCAGATCGACGCCAATACCCACATTTGCCCGGTGTGCACCTCGCAACCCGGCGCCCTGCCCGTTATCAACGAGCGCGCCATGCAGTTGACCGCGATGACCGGCATGGCCCTCAACTGCGAGATCAAGCCCCACAATGTCTTCGCCCGCAAAAACTACACCTATCCCGACCTGCCCAAGGGCTACCAGGTCTCGCAATACGAATTGCCGCTATGCGAAAATGGCTGGGTCGAGATCGACGCGGAAAACGGCGCCAAGCAAATCGGCGTGGTCCGCGTCCACCTCGAAGAGGACACCGGCAAACTCCAGCACGAGGGCCGCTCCAGCCTCGTCGACTATAACCGCGCCGGCGTACCGCTGATGGAAATCGTCACCGACGCCTCAATCCGCTCCGCCGACGAGGCCTACAACTATTTGAACAAAATTCGTCAGATTGTCCGCTATTTGGGCGCCTCATCGGGCGATATGGAGAAGGGCGCGATGCGCTGTGAGGCCAATATCTCGATCCGCCCCGAGGGCTCGGAGGAATTCGGCACCAAGGTCGAGGTCAAAAACCTCAATTCCTTCCGCGCCGTGCGCAACGCCATCGCCTACGAGGTCGAGCGCCAGCAACAGGTCCTCGCAGAAGGTGGTCAGGTCCGCCAGGTGACGATGGGTTGGGACGAGGGTATGAACATCACCCGCGAACAGCGCTCCAAGGAAACCTCCGAGGACTACCGCTACTTCCCCGAGCCCGACCTGCTCGACGTCCACCTCGACGACGCCTGGATCGGTCAAGCCCGCGCCGAACTGCCCGAGCTGCCCGCTGCCAAAGCCGCGCGCTTCGCCGCCGACTACGGTCTGGGCGAGCAGGACATCGCCGTGCTGGTCGAGGACCGCGCAGTAGCGGCCTATTTCGAAGACGCCGCCAAAGCCGACGGCGCCGACCCCAGGCAGGTCGGCAACTGGATCACCGGCGAGGTCTTCCGCCGCCTCAACGAAGAAGAAATCACCATCGAGAACGCCAAAGTCGCGCCCGCCGCCCTAGTCGCATTGCTCGCCCTGGTCAAAGATGGATCCATCAACCAGAACGCCGCGCGCGAAGTCTTCGGCCAGATGTGGGAAAAGGGCGGGTCACCCGCCGAGATCGTCGAGGCCAAAGGGCTCAAGCAAATCTCTGACACCAGCGAATTGGACGGGGCCGTCGCCCAGGTCATCGCCGATAATCCCGATGCGGTCGCAAAGATCAAGGGCGGCAATATGAAGACGATTGGCTTTCTGATGGGCCAGGTGATGAAGGCGACGCGGGGCAAAGCCAATCCGCAGTTGGTGCAGGAATTGCTCAAGAAGCAGTTGGGAGCGTAAAGCCANCCAGGGAGCAGCAAGTAGCCGCGTCGGCCATCGCTGNCTGCCGGGACGAGATCGAAAAGTTGNNNATAATGGAAACGCACTTCAGAGAGCTCGANGCACAGGGCTACACCNTGCTNGAGGATCTGCTCACCCCCGAGCAGATCGCCCGGGCCATCNCCGCCCTCGACGCCACNTATGGGGAAGATCGCGTNTCCGACCACGAGCGCGGCAGCAAGCGCACCCACAACCTGACGGCGCGAGCCGAGATCTTCCGCGATATCATCCAGCTACCCCGGCTCGTCGCCTGCATGGAGTATTTGCTGGGGACAGACTACATCCTCTCCGATATGGGCGCGCGCTCCCCCATGCCCGGCATGCAAGCCCAGAGTCTGCACCGCGACGGCGTTCCCTTCGTCCCCAACCCGCCCTACAATGTCCACAGCATCCTGCCGCTGAGCGCGCAGAGCCTGATCGCGCTGTCTGAATTCACGCGCAAAAATGGCGCTACCCGCTTTGTGCCCGCCTCGCACCTCCGCGATATCGAGCCCCAGGACGTGCCCCCAGCGCAAGAGGAGCTACTCCTCTGCCAGCCCGGTACCGCGCTAATCTACGACAGCCGCCTTATCCACGGCGGCAGCGCCAACACCAGCGACCAGATCCGCTACGCCATCCAGGGTTTCTGCTGCCGCGGCAACCATCGCCCCTTTTGCGACCACACGCGCTCGATCCCGCCCGAGATCGTCGCTGGAGCCACGCCGCTAATGCGCCGGCTATGGGGATTCGAAAGCCAGTCGGCCTGGGAGCAATCGCCACGCGATTTCAAAATCGTCGAAGCACCCGGCGCCAAACCCCGCTTCGACTACAACCGGCGCGCGTAGGTCAGCGCACCAGCGCCAACCGCCCCGACGCCGTAAAGTCTGCTGCCCGCAACCCGTATAAATACGCGCCAGACGCCACCGCCCGCCCGTACTTATCGCGCGTATCCCAAATAATGCGATACGCACCAGCCGCCAATTCCGCATCGACCAGACTCGCCACTCTGCGCCCCAGCGCGTCGAACACCGCCAATTCAACCTGCGTCGCTTGGGGCAAATCGAAGGCCAGCGTCACCTCGGCGTTGCAGGGATTGGGATAGGCCGGATAGAGCGCATAGCTGTCCGGCAACGCGTCCCCGTCCTGCACTGCCGAAGAGACCTCCCCCTCTTCGTACAGAAAGGGCGAAAAGTCCACCGGCCCCTCGATCTGCGCGACGATCACCGTACTATCGGTCGTGCCCCAGAAGTTATCGGTGGCGTCGAGCGTTGTCGCGCTCAAATTCTCGATCGCGGTGGCATTAGCGGCGAACGTATTGCCACGTATGGCCACCGGCACCCTGTCGCCCGCGATCCGGATAGCGGTGGCATTGCCGCTGAACAAATTGTGGCGGATATCCGGCGCCGAATCGGTGGCATAGAGTCCCAGCGTCGCGTTGACGAACTCGCTCTTGCGGATCGCCAACTGCGCCACATCCACCAGTGCCAACCCCCGCCCNCCGCGGAACACGCACATCTCGACCACCCCGCGGCTGCCCGCGCCCAGATGCAGGCCCGCATCGATATTGGCGCTGAAGGTCGTGGTCCAGATCTCCACCGGAGTGCCGCTGACCACCGCGCCGCCGCGCAGATTGCGCTCGACCTCGACCTGCTCGCAGACCAGCCGCGCCATGCCCGCCGCCCGCAACCCATCGCGCTGGTTGGCGCCGATGCGGCTGTCGTGCAATTCGACTTCGCCGAGCCATTGCTCCAGGTCCAAACCGTGCGCCGTGCTGCGCTCGATCGTCGATGCCCNCAGCGCGATTTTCTGCCCGCTTCCACCCACCGCCTTCAGCCCCGAGCGCGGATCCTCGTCGTCGAGCAAGCCATTGTTGACCACTTCGACGCGGATCGCCTCGAGCGCGGCGTTGTTGAGCAGGATGCCCTCCTGCCCATTGCCCTCNATTCGCGAGTTGCGCAGGCGCAGCAAACCGCTGCCGTCGAGCCGGAGCGCCGGGCCGGTGATTACCGCAAACAGGCTGCGATCGATCTGCGCCGTGCCATTGAGCATCAACCGCAAGCCGTTGCCAGCGTTTTCGCGCACCACCGCGTCGGCGACGCGCAGCGTCGTCTGCCCATCGACCTCGCCGCTGATGCCGAAGCCCGCGCGGGTCAGCTCTGCATGATCGACCACCACCTCGGCGCCCGGCATCACGCGAATGCCGTACCACAGCCCGTCGTTATCCGCACCGGGATCATCGACAGTCATCCGCACTGGATTGCCAGTCGCGCCCGCAATCGCGAGCTTGCCCTCGACGACCAATTCGACCAGATCGGCCGCGATGCCGCGCTGGCCGCGATCGATGCGATCAAAGACCACCGAGGCCCCCGGCTCGATCCGCAACTCCGCGTCAGGAGGCACCACNAGGTCCGCGTGAATCTCCTGTACGCCCTGCCACAGCGTCTGCCCGGTTGGCAAGCGATAGCGCACCACGCCGCGATGGGCGTGCTCGACCGCCGCCGAGCCAAAATCCGCGGTCTGGCCGTCGAGCAGGTATATGCCCGACCAGTCCAGGGGGCCGGTGCGCGAAGCATTAGAAGCAAAGGACACGCCTGCACCCAGCACCAGGTCGCCGAAGACGATCAACTCGCTCCGATCCTGGTCGAAACCGGTGCCGCGCTGATCGCCGCGGGCAAAGCGCACCGCGGTTCCCGCTGCTATCGTCAACGTCGCCCCCGGCTCGACCACCACGTCGGCATCGAGTTCGACGGTGCCCGACCAGGTCGCGTCGCTATGAATATGCCCGGGCAGGTCCCGCCGGATCACATCGACCACCATCGCCCNATTGCTGGGCCGCATCTCCTCAACTGACACGCCCAGCGGTAGATTGCGCGCAAAACCCGCGTGGGCGCTGAAGGCGGGATTGGTACCCCAGTTGAATTGGCGATAGCGCACCCCGTCGAAGGGATCGGTGGCATCGCCCTGGTTGCCGTTGTGCGCAGCCGCGTATGCCGCGTCGCGCGACCAAAAGTCGAGATTGTCCCGGCCCGCAATCGGGTCGGGCTCGTCGCCGGGGAAACCGCGGTCGGCGTAGAGCCCGTCGGCGCAGACCAGATCGACCTGTTTGTGTAGCTCTTCATCGTTGTCAGCGCGNTCATCGATGTGCCATACCAGCAGGCCGTTCTGGGGGATATTGCGGTTGTAGTAGGAACCGTCGGCGCGCCTTTGCTCAAGCAGGAAATACTCGTCTTCCGTCAGCGGAATTTTATACACTTTGCGGGCAGAAAAAATCTCGTCGATCACCAGGTCCCGTGCGGTNCCGGCGATTTCGACGACCTCGACCCACCCCAACTGCGCCAGCGNCCAGGCCGAAAAGGCGTTCGGCCCGTCCTCCACGCCCCAGCCCAGCGTGCCCAGGCCCATCAGGCCCCACTTGCCGATTCCCGCCGAATCCTCTTCCGGATCCAACTCGCCCGCCGCCGTCACCGAAGTCTGATCGAAGAGATCGGGNAAGCCCAGCACGTGCGCGAATTCGTGGCACATCGTCGCGGCGGTGACGCTGAAGGTGTGGCCCCGCTGCGTAGTGCCGCCGAAGCCGCCAAAGCGGCTGCGCACCCTGACCCTGCCGCCACCCGCCGCCGGGTCGTCGCTGATATAGTCGGCGTCGAGTCCCAGGCTGGCGATCCCGGTCGCCGAACTGATAAAGAAGTCGCGGGGCACGGTCTGCAGGTTGATAAAGACAATATCGACATAGCCGTCGTCATCGCCGGAGTTCGGCACGCCGTCGCGACCGTCATTGTCGAAAAGGCCAAAATCGACATCGGCGTCGGCCTGGGCGAGGACTTCGCGATTAAAGCGTCCGAAGGCGCCCAGCGTCCCTGGCGCTGGTGCCAGATAGGCCTCGGCCGTCGCGAGCGAGCGATAGCGCCGCGGCAGTACCTGACCCTCGATGGCCAGCCGGCCCCCCGACATCTCGCGGTAGAAATGCGCAAAGCTGCCAGGCAGGTCGGCGTCGAAGAGATCGCCGGCCCAGGAGGGCGCGGACGCGCCGGCGCCTTCATTGGAAAATTGCGCAAAAATCACCAGCGCAGCCAGGCTCTCCGGCGCCCGTTGCACCGCCTTGGCAGCGGGGCCAGGCACGGCGCAGACAAAATCATCCGCCCGGGCAGCGGCGGAAAAAAGCAGAATGAGGGATAAAAGAAGGACGGTTGGCGGCATCGACGCCGCTAACCCAACAGACTCAGGGTGCTGGTGCCGAGCTTGGGGCTGAATGCGCCCTGCTGGCGGAAGACATTGGCATTGGCCTGGAGCAGGCGGCTGCCGCGATCGATTTTGCGAAAGGAACCGAGCAGGCTCGACTGGCGCGCCTGCAGCACGCCCAGCGACCGAGTCTGGCTGCGGTGCGAAGTGCGGACCCCCGCCGTCAGCGGGCTGGTGCTNCGCACCGAACCCTGCAACTGNAACAGCACCCCGCCGCCCGACTGGGGCGGCCTGGTCAGGCTGGCCGAGCGTCTGGGNGCCGCCTGAGTGATGCTGGGTGGACCGCCAGTCGCGCGCAGCGGCGAAATGCCCAGACCGTCTTTGACGCGCATGCCCTGTGCGGGTGTGCGCCGTTGGTGACGAGCCTTGAGCGGTGCGCCGAACACACCACCGGTGGTCGCAGTCGAGACGAGCATGAATCTCTCCTTGGGGCAGGATCCGTCTACTTAACCNCAACTGTTATAAATATAAAAAAAATGCGCCATTCGCCAAAAATTAAATATTCTCGACCGNCNCCCCCTGGCACTCGCGAATAAAGGCGTCGGCTTCGGGGCCGTAGGTGAGAAAGGGATCGTCGAGATTGAGGTATTTCTCGTCTTCGACGTAAATAGAGTCCCAGTCTATCACATAGCGGGCTTTCTGATCGGTCAGCACCCGCATGACCTGCGAGCGGGCCTTGGCGCGGGTGTCGGCGGGGGGATTGGCGATGGCCGCGTTGATGTGCTCGTCATCGACCACCCGCTTGATCTGACCGCGCTCGTAGAGGTCGAAGTAGAGCCCCCGCTCGGGGTTGAGATTGTGGTATTCGAGATCGAGGCTCTGGATCCAGGTATCGTGCCAGTCGAGCCCCTCCTCCTTCATGAAATACTCCAGCAACCACTTCTTCGCCACCCAATCGACGCGGTCGCGCAGCGCCATCGGATCGTGCTCAAGACCGTCAATGACGAAGCGCCATTCGTCGAGCACCCAATCGCCTTCGTCGTCGCGACCGCGCAAATAGCGCTCGGCCATATCGAGGTACTCGCGCTGGACCTCGGTGGCGGCGGTATAGCAGCCNTCCTCCAGTTGNACCTCCCAACGNTAGGCGGTGTCGCGCGAGATGTCGCGGATCGCCTGCACNGGATCGAGCAGCTTGATNTCGGGNACNATCCCCTCCTCTATAAGCTGCAAGACCAACGCGGTAGTNCCGATCTTGAGCGCAGTGGCGTACTCCATCATGTTGGAGTCGCCGACCAGAAGATGTAAACGGCGGTAGAGGCCCCAGTCGGCCAGCGGTTCGTCNCGGGTATTGATGATCGCCCGGCTGAACTGGATCCACTGGTAGATCTCGGTGACGATGTGGTCAGCGCGCTGTGAGATCTGAAAGGAAACGCCTTCGTCGTCGCCGCCGCCGTACTCGAAAANATCCGTATGGCAGCCCACNCGCCCCGCGCCAGCGAAAATCTGGCGNGTGACGAAGAAGGGCAGCATCGCCGGCAGCAACACTTGCGAAAAGGGCACGTCGCGGCGCACCAGGTAATTCTCGTGACAGCCGAAAGTCGCCCCGGTATAGTGGTCGATATTGTTCTTGAAGAAGGCGGCGCTGGCGGCCAGATCGAGTTGCTCGAGCGCGCGCTGGACCATCAGTTCGCCGGCGCGGTCGGCGGCGACCAGATCGAAGAGCCCGGTGCATTCGGGCGTGGCGTATTCGACGTGGCCCATGTCGATGTAGATCCGCCCGCCATTGAAGAGAAAGCCGCCATTGCCGGGCGGTTCGTCGCGGCCGCGGTAGTGGATATCGACGATGCCAAGGCCCTCGCGGTAAAACACGCAATCCTTGGCCTTTACAGAAATGAAATCCGGGCTCAGGAAGGGGTCGGAGTCGGGCGGCAAACAGCCGTATTCGGTTTCGAGGCCAAAGATGCGGTCCTTCATGGCGGCTCGGCCCCGACGTGGGCGGACAATGACGCCGCGAGGTCGTCCGCCGCCAGCAAGCTGAATTTGGATTTGGCCGCGCGGTCGCGGTCGAGCACTGCGGCTTCGACCTTAAAGCCCTCCAAACCGCCGCGCAAGAATTCGCGCACCGCCTCGTCCCCCGGCGACTCGCCGTCCTCGGCGTCGAGCGTTAGGCGCCCCAACCCCCAGGCCTCCAGCGCCGCGCCCAGCGCTTGCTCCAGCGGCAGGTCGTGCCCGGATTCGCGCAGCTTGTCCACCATGACGCTGACGCTTTCCTCGCTGCCGCCGAGCGCGGCGGCGCGGCCGCTCTGGGCAAATGAGCCGTCGGCGTCGATGGTGCAAAAGGCATCGCCGCCGCCGCCCGGGTCTAGTTCNGCCATCATNACCCGGGCAATNAAGGGCGAGCGGAAGATCTCGTCGAAGGCCGCCTTCATCAGCGGGCCGAGGCCAAAGCTGACCAGGCGCTGCAAGGTGACATCGGCGGCCGAGAGGTTGAAGCCCTCGATATGGGCGATGTCGATGACGGCCTTGCGCAATTTCTCGATATCGGCGGGATGCCCCACCGCGGCAAAGGCCATTTCGTTGTAGACTTCAAAGAGCTTGCGCGGACCGGGTGTGGTTGTCAACAACAACACCCCACCGGCATAGGTCGTACCTACCACCGGACTGCCGCCGGCGAGTTGGTCCTGCAGATAATCGCGGCGATTGTTGATGGCTTCGACCCAGCGGTACGGTTCTTCCAGCATCGCTCTCTAAGCCCCTTCGTAGATCTCGGCCAGCTCTTCCTCCGGCACCGCACTCAGGCCCGCAGCGGTAACCTTCATGACCTGCGGAAAAATCCGTGCCGTCTGGCGAAAACCGCCGGTGGCGGTGTCGTATTCGGCAGCGGTCTCGAGCATCTTGACCACCGTCTCCACCGCCTGCCCCTCGCGCATCTCCTCCAGCGGCGTACCCCAGCGGTTTTGGTAGTAGAGCGCACCGCGGATGATATGCGAACCCGATCCNGTAGTGCAGAAATCGACGCACTCGAACTCCGCGCCCAGCAAGTCGTAGAAGAAAATCTTGCTCTGCGCTGCGACCTCATCATACGAGGCGAAGATCGGCACTACCGCGCCTATTCCCTGCATCGCCATCGGCAAATTCTGCCGCAAAAGCCGCGACAAGGTGCGCAACTTACCGTCGAGGCTCAGCCGCTGCAATTGGCTGCGGCGATAGTACTGCACCGACATCTCGAGCATCCGCGCGATGTCGTAGGCGACCGCCGGCGAACCAGCAATGGCCATAATCGCATCGTCGTCGATNCTCAGGACCTTGTCGGCGCGATCGTAGACCACCAGGTTGCCCATGGTCGCGCGGCGGTCGCCGGCGACCAGCACGCCGTCGGCATAGCGCACCGCCATGATCGTGGTGCCCTCGACCGGCTNAATTTGCTCGCCCGGGACCGCAGCGGGCACGGCNGCCAGGTGGCCGCCCTCGCGCAGCAAGTCGAGAAAGTCGCAACTCTCCATGCGCGGTTTACTGGCCCGTGCGCTGGCGGTAGCGCCGCGCCTGGTTGGGNTCTACTTTGCGCATCCGCTTGAGTATATCGTCGGTGCCAGGCCGATCGACCTTGGGCCGGCGCGGTCCCTNGTCGGGCTCGCCGCCNCCGTCGTCAATCGGCTTGGTCGGCCGGGGGGCGCGATCGCGGTAGGTCGCGTAGCTATCCATCGGATGCCTCCTTTGCGGACGCCGGCCCCGGGGCCGNCGCCAGTCTCGCGAACAGATCCTCAACGCTGTCTGCCGCGTCTAGAGCTTCATTATAATAAGCCGCGCTCTCCTCGTCTACACAACCCTTGAGGTCGATGACCTGGGCGCGNCTGTCGATCGCGAATTCTATGCTGTCCCAGTTGAGCGAGTGCACGGACGCAGANAATTTCTGCAACGCCTTGCCGCGAAAATAGGCCCGGGTATCGGGGGGCGGATCGACCATTGCCCGCAACACGTCCTCCTCGGCGACCATCCGCTCCATCTGCCCCTGTTGCTCCAGCATCAGGTAGAGCCCCTCNGCCGGATCTATATTGTGGTATTCGAGATCCTGGCTCTGCAGCCAGCTGCGGTCTGCGGGATTNTCCCAATCGAGCCCCTCGGCCGCGGCNAAGGCATCCAGCAGCCACTTCTTGGTCACCCAGTCNAGGCGACCGATCAGTTCCTGCGGATCCCGACCCAGCGCTTCCAGCGTGCCGCGCCACTCGGCAAGCACCCAATCGGTCTCGTCGTCGCGGCCTTTNTAGAGCCGCTCGGCGGCGGCGAGAATCGACGCCTGGATCTCCAGCGCCGTCGTCGACCNNCCGTCGGCCAGCCCGACCTCCCAAAGCAGCGACTCGTCGCGCGAAATATTCTTGAGCGCGCCAATCGGGTCGGCCAACTCCAGCGCCGGCAACTGGCCCTCCTCCAAAAGATCGAGCGCCAGCGCGGCGCTGCCGACTTTGAGCGCGGTGGCGTATTCGCTCATATTGGCGTCGCCGATGATCACGTGCAAACGACGGTAGCGCGTCTCGTCGGCGTGCGGCTCGTCGCGGGTGTTGACCAACGGTCGGCGATGCATGGTGTCGACGCTGGCAATGACCTCGAAAAAATCCGCGCGCTGNGCCAGCTGNTAGGTGGCGGCGCGGACGCGGTGGTCCTGCTCGACGCCGACCTTGCCGGCCCCGGCGAAGATCTGCCGCGTCACCACGAANGGCAGCAGGCCGTCGATGACTTGCTGGAAAGGGATCGCGCGGCTGATCAGGAAATTTTCGTGGCAGCCGTAGCTGTGACCCTCAAAATCGGTGTTGTTCTTGTAGAGGCGGACCACGCCGCCGTCGCGGGTGGCAGTGCGCTGGCGCGCGCATTGCAGCAGAATGCGCTCCCCCGCGCGGTCGACAGCCACCAGATCGTTGATGCCGTAGCACTCGGGCGTGGAGAATTCGGGGTGGGTGTGATCGTTGTAGAGGCGGGCGCCGTTGTGGATGATGAGGTCGCTCTTGAGGTCCTTGAGCGGAATCTGGCGCTGGCGGTCCTTNTGCANGTGCAGCGTCTCGTCGATGTCGTTGCGCAACTGGTCGACCTCGAAGCCGCGCATGTCGAGGCGCGGGTTTTCGAGCGCGTAGTTCCAGATGGCGACGAAGTCCTGGTGCGAGTAGCAGCGGATCAATTCCATGGACTCGACCACCACGTCCATGTCCTCCACTCCATCGACCTGAATGCCGTATTCGGTCTCTACCCCGCAGAGTCTGCGCATAGGCCCCTGGTCAGATCACCTTGCCNCCGCGCGTTTNCNGTGCCCTTTCGGGCTGGGGCCTGACCGGCGTCACCCGCACCACATTCTCGGGCTCGTAATCGAGCAGTTTGAGCCAGTCCTCGACGCTGTCGGAGGGCGGAAAGACCTCGTTCTCGCGATACTCNGCNCGNGCGGCGCGGCGCAGATCATCGCCGCGAATACCGCCGTCGGGATCGCCTTCGGCGATGGCGCGCTTGATTGCCAGCTCCTTGGCCCGCGACACCACCGAAGCGATAATCGCACCGGAGGTCAAATCGCCGCGATAGAGCACGTCGGCACGGCCGCTCTTTAGCGCGACTTCCAAAAAGCGCGCCTCCTCGCTCTTGGCAAAGAGCTCGTCGAGCCCCTCCTGCACCAGCGCCTGGCGCGCTTCCTCGACGCCGCCGTGCGCTGCGACCTCGCCGCGGTCGATCGGCAACTCGGATTTGAGATAGATCCCGAAGATATCGCGCGCGGCCTCATAGCTGGGGCGCTCGACCTTGATTTTGCGGTCGATGCGGCCGGGGCGCAAAATCGCCGGATCGATCAGATCGTGGCGGTTGGAGGCCAAAATCAGCACCACGTCGTGCAGCGACTCGATGCCGTCCATCTCGGTACAGAACATCGGCACGACCGTATTGGAGATGTTGTGGCTACGCATCGAGCGCCGGGTGCCGAGGATCGACTCGGCCTCGTCGATGAAAATGAAGGGCAGGAAACCCTCCTTGCGCTTCTGTCGCGCCTGGGCGAAGATCTCGCGCACCATGCGCTCAGTCTCGCCGAGCCACATATTGAGAATCTCCGGCCCCTTGATGTGCATGAAATACTCTTCCAGCTCGACCCCCTCCTCCTCGCGCATGTGCTGGATGAGATTGTAGGCGGTAGCCTTACCAATCAGGGTCTTGCCGCAGCCGGGCGGGCCGTAGAGCAGAAAGCCCTTGGGCGTGGAGTATTCGAAGCGCTCGAAGAGCTCGGGGTGCAACGCGGGCAACTCGATCGTATCGCGGATCGCCTGGATCGCCTGTTCCTGACCGCCAATGCTCTCCCAGGGGGTCGGCGGCACGTCCTCGATGAAATACTCCTTGCTCTCCGACGCAACCAGCTGTTCCAGCGCGACTTTGAAAGCCGGATCCATCCGCACCTCGTCGCCCACCTGTAAATTGGCGTCCTCGAGATCGGCCGAGCGCTCGAGAATCAGCTCCTGGGTGCCATGCGCCTGCGAGATGCGCAACCGGCCCCCTTCGAGCAGGTCGCCGATCTTGGCCACCGGGCCGCAGGGACTGTAGCCGAGATCGCCGACGACGGCATAGGCCTCGTTGACCAGCACCCGGCAGCCGACCTTGAGCTCTGCGCTATCGACGCGGGGGTCGATATTGGCGTAGTATTCGGAGCCGCCGACGAAGACGGTGGCGATGCCCTCGCTGGGCGAGCCGAGGAAGATGCCAACGCGATTGGCCGGCGCGGTGACCTTCTCCAGCGCCGCCTCCAGCTCGACCAGGGACCGCCGCGCCTCCTGGAAGGTGATCTCGCGCTCCATCAACTGGCGGCGCAGCTGGTAGAGCAGGGGCCGGGCCGGGTCGCGATCGGGCGCCATCGCCAGGAGTTGATCGACCAGCCGCAACGGCTCGTCGTCGGCCTGATCCTCCAGTTCGTCGACCTCCTCGTAGCGGTCGTCGTAGTCGTCGTAGTCGGGCGAATTCCTGCGATTCATCGCATGCTCCACTCTAGTGGATGACGTCGCCGAGGCGCCCGTAGCGCACCCGGCCGGGCAGGCGCCAGACGAAACTCGCCGCCAACTCTGGCAGCGAGGCCAGGCCGGTGTAGTACGGTCCGCGGGTATCCGGCGCCCAGGACCAGTAGATATTCATCGCCTTGCCCTTGATCAATTCCTTGGGCACCGCACGCCAGTAGCGACTGTCGGCGCTATTGTCGCGATTGTCGCCCATCATAAAGAAATGGCCTTCGGGCACGGTATAGGGACCAAAGTTGTCGCGGGGATTGGCCGCGGACGGATAGTAGCGGCGGTCGGTGTATTTGGCCAGCGGCGGATCTGCGAACGGCTCGCCATCGATATAGAGAACCTTGTTGACGATCTGCACCTCCTGCCCGCCAACGGCGACGCAGCGCTTGATCAGATCGCGTTCCTCGTCCACCGGCGAGCGGAAAATCACGATATCGCCCGGTTGCGGGTCGCGCAGCGCGGGCAACCGGAAGAGGGAAATACTGGTCAGCGGCACGTCGATCGGGGCGCCATAGACGAATTTGTTGGCCAGCAAATAATCGCCGACCAGCAGGGTGTCCTCCATCGAGCCAGAGGGAATGTAAAAAGCCTGAACCACACCGGTGCGAATCAGCAGTGCCAGGCCGATGGCGATGAGAATCGAAGAGACGATTTCGCCGACGCCCGATTTCTTGTTGGAACTGTTCATATTTCTCCTCAAATCAAAGACTTCCGGATATTATAACAAACGCCTATGGCCTTGTAAATATCGCTTCAAGCCCCTTATTGGAGAAGCCTCTACCCCCTGGCAGTTCCACAGATATATACCCTTCGAGAATAAGCAAATACTTGTGAAATGGTGATCTCCTGCATATAATAGCTGATGTGACTTGCCTATATTTAGCGTGAAATTACCTATATTCAGTCTGAGCGGGTAGACCTGTATCATGGAGATCACCTTCCGGGGCGTGCGCGGCTCCTACCCCGTCGCCGCCCCGCACGGCGTGCGCTACGGCGGCAATACGTCCTGCATTGAGGTCTGGACCGGCGACACCTGTCTGATTATCGACGCCGGTACCGGCATCCGCACGCTGGGCAAAGAGTTGATCGCACGCGACCAGCGCGATATCCACCTACTGATCAGCCACACCCACTGGGACCACGTGCAGGGCTTTCCCCACTTTGCCCCCCAACACGATGAAAACGCCCATATCCGCATCTACTCGCTGGCCCACGCCGACCGCGCGTTAGCCGATATTTTCCGCGCCCAGCAACAGGCACCCTTCTACCCGGTCTCCATCGACGATCTCGAGGCCCGGATCGACTTTATCGATCTGCAAGACGCCCAATCCTTCCAGATCGGCGAGGTGCATATCACCTGTCATCGCCTGAACCATCCCAGTTTCACCGGCGGTTACTGCATCGAATACGGGGGCAAGGTCCTGGCCTATGCCAGCGACGCCGATATCTACGGTCCGAACTTGCTGGGCGACGGGATGAAAAACGGCGCGCCCGAACTGGAGCAGGTCCGGCGCGAACACCTGCAAAATAGTGCACGTGATCTCGCTCACAGAGCCGACCTATTGATTTGCGATACCTTCTTTCTCCCCGGGGAGTACCAACCCGACTGGGGACACAGCCGGCCTGAAGATGGCTTGCGCCTCGCCGACGAGGCCCAGGTCCAGCGCCTGGCCCTGTTCCACCACGAGCCGCACCGCAGCGACGAGGAGATGGACGCCATTGAAGAGCGCTACCGCAAGGAGGCACTGTGCGATCTCTTCGCCTCGGTCGAAGGCATGGAATTGTCGCTCTAAGAAAGGTTAGCCGTGAAGGTCAAGCTCTGGGGCACCCGTGCAATGGTGCCCGCTCCCCATCCCGACACGCAGGACTACGGGGGCAACACCGTCTGCCTGGAAATCGCGGAGGAGGGGGCGCCGACCCTGATCCTCGACGCGGGCATGGGCTTGCACTGGCTGGGCAACAACCTGCTCAAGGGCGCCTACGGTCGCGGCGAGGGCGACGCCCACATCCTGCTGACCCACGTTCACTGGGACCACATTCAGGGGCTGCCTTTTTTCACACCAATGCTAATCCCGGGCAACCGCGCGTGCATCTACGGCCCCGACGCCGAACTCGCCTCGAGGCTTCTGGCCCAGATGCACGAATCCTTCTGCCCGGTCCCCAACTTCTTTGCGGAGGGCATCGGCGCCGACATCGACGTCGTCGAAGTGGGCGATTGCACCTTTGATATCGGCTCACTGCACATCACCGCTACGCGGCTCAACCACTGCGGCGTAGCCGGCCTCGGTTATCGGGTCGAGGCCGGCGGACGCTCGATCGCCTACCTGCCCGATGTCGAGTACCTGGAAGAAGCCCACCGCGAGCAGGTCGCCGCCATGGTCCAGGGCGTAGACCTGCTCTTTCACGACGCCATGCTAACCGCCGAGGAATACCCGAGCCACCGCGGCTCGGGCCATTGCTCTATAGACGACGGCATCGATGTCGCCGGCCGCGCCGGGGTCGGGCNCCTGGTCCTCTTCGGCCACCATCCCGACCGCAGCGACACCGAGATCGACCAGATCCTAGCCGCNTGCTCGGGCAATGGCCTACANGTAGATGCTGCCCGCGAGGGCTCCGAATACACNCTACAGGAGGANTGACCGAATTGCTCAAGANGCTACTGGCCGCCTTGGCCTGCGGCTGGGTATGCCTCGGCTGCGGTGGCGCNCCCGAAGATGGGGNCCANCCCGCCGCTGCCGACCAGATNGANGCCTATCTNGCCCACCTCAAACCGCTGCTGCAGGAGGTCCGCTCGCTCGATNTCGAAATCGCCCGCGCCGTACCGGCCGACTCGATCGCTGCCGATGNCATCGTGCCGCTAATCGAACAGCGCTTCCGCCCCAAGNTGATTGAGTTGGCCGACCAGGTGCAGAAAATAGCCCCTGCCCCCGCACTCNCCACCGTACACAACCACCTGCGCGACTATCTGCGCCTGCGCCTGGAAGCCTTTGACCTCGCCGTCCAGGGCGCGCGCCAGGGCCAACCCGAGCTCTTCGCCGAGTTCGCCGCGCGCCTCGGCGAAGCCGACGAGGCCGGTCGCGCCCTCAAGATAGCCCTCGACGAAGTCCGTTACAACCTGGGCGGATTGTAGCACAAGCGCTGCGCCCGCGCCACCGCGGGCGCAGTAGCCCATCTCTGTCAGCGATAGCGCTGTTCTTGCCAGGGGTCGCCGCGGTCGTGGTAGCCCCGCTCCTCCCAAAAGCCCGGTTCATCCGCAGCAACGAAGACCAGTTTATGCAGGAATTTGGCCGATTTCCAGGCGTAGAGCGCCGGCACGACCAGGCGCATCGGCCCACCGTGTTGCAAAGGCAAAGGCTGNCCGTCGAGCCGGTCGGCGAGAATTACATCGTCATCCAGGCAGTCGGCCAACGGAATATTGGTCGTGTAGTCGTCGAAGCCGTGCGCGATAACGTAGCGTGCCGCCGCGGTCGGAAGCGCCAGCGCGGCGATATCGACNAATTTCACCCCANCCCAATNGACGTCGTATTTTGACCAGGTGGTGACACAGTGGAAGTCGGAAATCTGTTGGNCGTGCGGCAAAGCCTGGAATTCGGTCCAGNTCAAGTCCAGAGGCTCTTCGACCTCNCCCTCGACCTTGAATCGCCAGGTCGCCGGGTCAAACTGCGGCTTGACGCCTAGGTCGAGGACNGGAAAGCCATTGGTTATGTGCTGGCCGGGGGGCAGGCGATCCCGGTTGGGATCGGCCTGGCGCGGCGCTTGTTTTTTGAAGCGCTCCAGTAACCGGGCCTTGGCGGCGAGCATTTTCTCGTTATATGCCACTACTGCTTCTCGACATAAACTACTTCTTCTCGTTCGACCGACTCGATCGCCGCCGCCAGCACCTTTTGCGCCTGTAGCCCGTCGTACCCCGACCCNTCGATCTCCTCCGGCTCAGCGCCCTCCTCCAACTGCTCGACGAAACGGCCCAGCCGATTCCTAAACGTGTCTTCAAAATCGCGCATCCCGCCGAAAATCGGATTCGAAAACACCCGCTTCTCCATCTCGCCGGCCGGATACAGCGTCGCCTCGCGGTACATATCGTCGATGACGAAGCGACCCTGCAAACCCGCGACCTCGCAGCGCTCCATCGGATGCCCGCGCTCGATATCGTACGAGCNCGTCAGATGCCCCAGACAACCGTTCTTAAACCGCATATTGAACTGCGCCGTCGAATAGATCGTGCGCCCCGGCGCCTTGAGCGCAAAGCACTGTACCGCCTCGATGTCGCCGCAGTAGTAGCGCATAATATCCACTGTGTGCGGATGCAGCGCCTTAATCTGGAACCATGGGCTCGACTCGCGCGGATTCTGAATCCACATGCTCATATTCATAAACAGCAAGTTCCCGACCCGCCCGTCGTCCATCCACTGCCGCGCCAACCGCGCCGCCGGCGTAAAACGATGGTTNAAATCCACCCCGAAGCAAAGGCCCTTTTCCCGCGCCAGCGCCACCATCTCCTCNGCCGGCCCGATCTCGTTGGAAATCGGCTTCTCCACCAGGACGTGCAGTCCGCCTTCCAGNGCNTCCACCGTCGGCTNATAGTGATCGCTCCCGTACTCCTCCCCTCCCGTCGCCACACTCGCCATATCCAACTCGGCCCCATCCAACAATTCCCGCACGCTGTAAAATGCCCGCACGCCCAGACGAGCCGCTGCCGCATCTGCCCGCTCGCGATCCACATCGCACACCCCCGCCAACTCCGCGTTGTCCAGCTCCGCGTAAATGTTCGCATGCCTATTCCCAATAGGCCCTAACCCTATGACCCCAACTCTCTGCATAGTATCCTATCTTTTCTTCCCATTCTCTTTTCACTGCAGAGCATCTGGCAGTTATTACTGAGGTCTTCNGCCGCCAACCTATTTCTGCGGCACCTTCACCACCTGCCCCGTCTCCCAACTCTTGATAATCGACTCGATAATCAACTGCACTTTCAACGCATCCGCCCCCTTAGCATCGACCTTCGACGGCGNTACCTTTTTGCGCAAATCATCGACCCATGCGCCGATCCGCGACGGAAAGGTGTCGCCAAAACCACCCATTCCACCCAGGTGGTCGTAGCTTTCGACTTCACTGGAGAAGCGCGGATAAAACGACAGCTTCTCACATGCCTCGTTGATAATCACCCGCCCGCTCGAACCTACTAGTTCCAGCGTCTCCAACCCGTAGCTACCCCCCGCGTCGTACGAACCCGTCAGATGCCCGATCACGCCATTCTTGTACAGGAGATTGGCCTGCACGTTCGACCAGATCTTGCGCCCCTTGCCCTTCTTGAAAAAGGCCTGCACCCTATCGACATCGCCGGCGAAATAGCTCATCACATCCAGAGAATGGGGATGCAGCGCGCGGATGTGGAACCACGGGCTCGACTCGTTGGGATTGTTNATCCACATCGTCATGTTGACGATGTTCAACTCGCCCAAGCGCCCCTGCTCGAGCCATTCCTTGGCCCTGACCGCCGCCGGGGTGAAGCGGTGGTTCAAATTGATCGCGTAGGGCACCCGCTTCTTTTTGGCCAGCGCTACCATCCGCCGCGCCTTGGGAATTTCGTTTGAAATCGGCTTCTCCCCCAGCACCGGTATCCCCGCCCCCAGAAGCTCCATCGTCGGCTTGTAGTGGTCCCCGCCATTCTCCACCCCCGCCGTGGTCACCGAGCACCCGTCCAGTCGAATTCCGCTCGTGAGCATCGACTTTACGCTATAAAAGGCCTGTGCCCCGTACTGCGCCGCCGCCGCGTNGGCCTTCTCCTTGATAACATCGCACACCGCGACGACCTTGGCGTGCGGATTGGCGGTGTAGCACCGCGCGTGGTTGTTGCCGATCCCACCCAAACCTACAATACCAATATGCAACATTTCATCCGCTCCCTTTTTAGATGTCCCCTCTNAATTTGTATTCTGCCACCGCAAAGCGCAACAGCCGCCAGGAGTTGGGCGAGGGCCTTCCCGCCCGCTAGCCAATAACCTCGGGCAATTCTACTGACAGTTCCGCCGCCAACTCCACAATCTCCCCCCACGCCCCCTCATTCACATACAACCCGTCCCGCATCCGCTCCCGCTTCCGCACATACGCCCGCTCCCCCGGTAAAAACACCTCGTCAAACCCCTCCGCCGGCGCACAGGCCTTCATCCATTCGATGAACCCCTGCACCTCCGCGTAAAATTCCTCCAACGGCTGGAACGCCGCAACCTTCAACACCGCAATAAACAGCGCATTGCCCGTTCGCTCGGGTGCCTGTTTTGTCATCCCCGCCCCGGAAATCGCCCCCGCCAGAATATCGACCAGCACCGACAGCCCATAGCCCTTGTGCCCGCTCTGCGGGAAGCCCAACGGCAAAATCGCCCCCGGCGGCGGGCCGTAGTACTCCGCGACCTTGGTCGTTGGCCGACCCTCGGCATCGACCAGCATACCCGCGGGCGCATCCTCGCCCTTATTGCGCAACAGCCGCATATCCCCACCCGAAATCATGCTCGTGGTCATATCGAGAATCACCGGCCAGTCGCCGCCGGTCGGCACGCCGCAACAGATCGGGTTGGTCGGCAGCCGGCGGGTGCGCCCGCCGAAGGGGGCCACTGACCAGTCTCCACCATGGCCATTGGCCGTCATCAAGCAGATGCAGTCCTCGCGCGTGGCCCGCTCGGCGAAGCGGCCCAACCGCGCCACGTGATTGCAGTCGCGCACACCCACTACCGCCACTGCACCATCGCGGACCTTGTCGAGCGCAACGTCGACCGCCCGCGTCGCCGTCACCGGGCCATAGTTCCAGCCGCCGCTCAAACGCGCGCCAAAATCGCTCTCGTCGATCACGGTCAAATCAGCGCCCAGCTCGACCGTGCCATCGCGCGCCATATTCACATATTGCGGCAGGCGCAGCACACTGTGGGTATCGTGCCCCATCAAGCCGGCTTCGACCAGGTGGTCGGCAACCAGCGCCGCGTCAGCGGCGGACACACCGACGCGGTCGAGACAGGCGCGTGCCAGGGCGTCGAGATCCTCGCAGCGGAAAGTGGGCATCAGGGCGCATCCTTTCCGGTCGCAGGCGCGACCACCAATAGGGCGTTGGCGACCGGGCGCTCACCGGTGGGGTCGGACGGGCTGTTGACCACCTGCTCGCCGACGACCATCGTCGCCGAGCCGCCGCCGTCGAGATTGAGGGCCTGGTAGGCGTTTTCCCTGGCGAGCGCAAAGTCAGCCAGGCGCATGCGCATGAATTCGGCCAGTTCCGCAAGGCTCATCCCGACGCTGTAACCGGGTTGTCGCCCATCGACGACGACCAGAAACAGCACCTGCCCGTTCTGCGAATAGCCGATGGCCGTGCGCGGGTGCCGCTCGTCGGCGAAAGTCCGGCTGAGGCGCTCCTTTTCGACCTCGACCGAAATCGCGCCGTCGCGCAAAATGCGCGGACCGCCGCCGATGGCCTCGACCAGCGCATCGCGCGCCGGCGGTAGCCGACCGTAGAGCCGCACGGTGTCGCCCGGCGCGATGCCGGCGGCAGCGGCGTAGTCTGGACCGGCCGCCAATAACCACTGGCCGGGATCGAGAACGAGCGGCCAGGCCCGCCGACGGACCTGCTGGACGCGGGCGGTAACCGCACCGTTGACAATCGAATTGCCCTCCAATCCCCGTAGCAGGAAGCCCCGTGCCGCGCGCACCGAATCGCGCCACGCGCGGGCATAGTGATTAAAGACGACCAGTTCGCCGCGATCCGGCTCGCGGTTGAAACCCGACGCACGCAACTCCTCGCCGCGCGAGGTCAGCACCCCCATTTCGAGCTGATAGACCGCGATCAGCGGCGCGCCCGCCGCGCTGATGGCGAAGGCCGAGCGCCGCTGCGGCGTGCGGATCAGGCGACCCTCGTGGATCTGCAGCCCCGCGGTATGGGTAGTCTTGCCGGTGTAGAGAAAATCTCCGTTGATCGCCGCCAGCGCGCCGGCGGCCAGGCTGCTGGTCTTCTGCACCCCGCCGCGCTCCGACATCGCCATCGCAGTGCGCAATCGCACACCCGCCGCCCAGGCCGTAGGCAGATCGATCTCAACCACGTGGATCCACCACGGCCCTTCGAGTAGATGGATTTTGTGGTAGACTACGCCCGCGGCCAGATCCTCGGTTATGGTGTCCCCCGGCGCGCAACCGAGAAAGGCACCCAGGCACAGCAAGCCACCCAGGATCATCGGGCGCCAGTGCGCGCCGCGTATAGTAGTGTGAGATTTCACGAGGCTAAGGGAGGGTAGCAAACCGCGACTGAATGTAGCCAAGCCCCCCGGCAGTGTCAATCAGCGCAACAGGGTCAACCGCCGAACCAACCGCCGCGCGTCCGTCCGCCAGGCGGCGGGGACCGGCGGCCCCAGGAGCTACACCCTGCCCCAATCGACTGGCGATTTCAATCGGCCATTTCCCGATTGACCAGATCGCTGCGGATCTACTCTTTAAGTTGCCACAACGCGTACCACCACACAGCGGAAAGGCACCCATGCAAACTCGCCAGATACACCTCAAGCGCCGGCCCGAAGGGCTGCCTGTAAGCGACGACTTCGCACTTGTCAGTAGCGATCTCCCCGACCTCACGGCGGGTCAAGTCCTGGTCCGCAACCGCTACATGTCGGTCGACCCCTACATGCGCGGCCGCATGCGCGACAGCGCCAGCTACGCCGCGCCCTTCGCGACGGGCGCCCCACTCGATGGCCACAGCGTCGGCGAGGTCGTCGCCTCTGCAGATCCCAACTATGCAGAGGGCGACGCGGTCACCGGCTTCGGCGCCTGGCGCGAACACTTTATCGCCCTGGGCAAAGACCTCGCCCGCGTCGATCCGACCCACGCGCCGCTACAGACCTATATCGGCACCCTCGGTATGCCGGGCATGACCGCCTATGTCGGCCTCCTCGACATCGGCCGCGCCGAAGCCGGGCAAACCGTCTTTGTCTCCGCCGCCGCCGGCGCCGTCGGCTCCATCGTCGGCCAAATCGCCAAGATCAAAGGCTGCCGCGTCGTCGGCAGCGCCGGCAGCGAGGCAAAGGTCGCCTGGCTCACCAGCGAGGCCGGCTTCGACGCCGCTTTCAACTACAAGACCGTCGAACACCTCCCAGACGCCCTCGTTCACCACTGCCCCGAGGGCATCGACCTCTACTACGACAATGTCGGCGGCGCCCACCTCGAAGCCGCCATCGCCCACATGAACATGCACGGCCGCATCGCGCTGTGCGGCATGATCGGCCACTACAATGCCACCGAGCCGGCGCCGGGACCGCGCAATTTGATGCTCGCCGTCGGCAAGCGGCTGGCACTACAGGGCTTTATCGTCAGCGACCACGAGGAACGCCGCGCCGACTTCTACACCGATATGGGTGCATGGATAGCTGCGGGCAAGATCACGTGGCGGGAGACGGTCGTACGAGGTCTCGAAAACGCGCCCGAGGCCTTTATCGGCCTCTTCCACGGCAACAACTTCGGCAAGATGGTGGTCGAATTGTAGACCGACTGGCCAGCAACCCGACGGCACCCTTTATTAGATCCGATTCGCCACCACATAGAGAAAGGAAAATCCGACAATGAAAGCCATCCTCGTCGGCCTGGGCGGTCGCGGCCGCTACTGGCTCGACCAGTGCCTGCAGCAAGAGGGCGTCGATATTGCCGCCTGCGTCGAACCCTACGCAGAAAATCGCCAGCGCGCCATAGAAGATCAGGGCATTGACGCCGACCAGATTTACGACGACCTATCGCAAGCCCTCGACGCAGTACAAGCCGACTTCGTCCTCGACATCACTCCCCCGGTCGTGCACGAGGAAATCGCCATGCAGACCTTCGCCGCCGGCCTGCACCTGCTCGGCGAAAAGCCCTTGAGCGACGACTACCGGGCCGCACAACGCATCGTCGCCGCCGGCCAGGAAGCCGGCGTCAGACACATGATCACCCAGAACTACCGCTTTGCCGGATTACCGCGCACCACCCGCCGCCTGCTCGCCGCAGATCTCATCGGCCAGGTCGGTCAGCTCGATGTCTCGCTCTACGTCAACTGGGCCGATCTCCCGGGCTCGCACTACGTCACCGAGCCCTATATGTTCCTCACCGACATGGGCATCCACCACTTCGACATGATGCGCTACACCCTCGGCAAAGATCCCATAAGCGCCCACGCCCTGACCTGGAACCTGCCCTGGGGCTGGCACCAGGGCGATGCCGCACAACTGATCCTCTTTCGCTTCGAGGACGGCGTCATGGCCACCCATCGCGGCGTTGGCTGCACCGTCGGCCACGTGCCCGCCGGGCACAATGGCGAGTGGCGCTACGAGGGACCGCGCGGCACCCTGACCTGGGAGGGCTTCGACCTCTTCCACAGCCACCAGCACAAGGCCGACCTCAAGGTACGGCGCCAGGTCGAACTCGACGACACCGGCGAGGGCGATCAGAATCCAGTGCTGCGCGAATTCGTCGCCGCGCTCTCGGAGGATCGCGAGCCCGAGTGCAGTGCCGCCGACAATATCAAATCTATGGGCATGGTCTTCGCCGCAGTGCAGAGCGCAAAGCAAGGCCGCGAGATCCAGATCGCCGATCTCTAAAGACAAAGGGCCGCGACCGGGATGATCCCGTCGCGACCCCCTATATCGAGTACCGGGTCTTCAGTCTTTTGCCGCAGTCCGCATCAACGCCGCGTAAACCTCCACGCCCCTGTTGAGTTCCGCCACGTCGATCCACTCGTCGGCCGTGTGGCCCTGCGCAATATCGCCCGGCCCCAATACCACCGCCGGTATCCCCGCCAGCCCAAAGCTGCTCGCATCCGTGCCATAGCCGACGCCCTGCAGTTGCGCGGGCATGGCCAGATCTGCCAGCACCGCCGCCACAAAAGTCGCAAACGCCTCGCCGCCGCTGGGGTCGAGCGGCGAGTCCACCATTGCCGGCTCGTCCTGCACCACCTCGAGATTCGGATCCCGGCGCCGCAACTGTTCCAGCACCGCCTCCACCGCCGGCTGGATGTCGCGCGGATCCTCGCCCGGCACCACGCGGCGATCGACGTGTATTGCGCAGTGTTCCGGCACGATGTTGATCTGCACTCCGCCGGCGATCATATTGACGCTGCACTGCGCCTTGCCCGTAAGCGGATGCGACGCCGTCAGCCGCGGGATATACTCCGTCTCCAGCGCCCGTACCACTGCGACCATCGCACTGATCGCCGACCGCCCCTGGGCCGGGTCTGACGAATGCGCCGCCTGCCCTCTGGTGCGTATCGACCAGCGCACTACCCCATTGTGCGCCACCACCGGCAGGAGCCGCGTCGGCTCGCCGACCACCACCCCTGCGGGCCGCCAACCCAGCCCTGGCAATTGCTCGGCGACGAAAGTCCGCACCCCAGTCTTGTAGATCTCCTCGTCGAGCGTAAAGACAATAGCGACATTATTCGGCCCGCCCACCCCTTGCGCGTACTCCCGCAACGCCCACAGCATGGCCGCACCCGTGCCCTTGGTGTCGCAGGCCCCCCGCCCATAGAGCCGCCCGCCACGTATCGCGCCGGCAAAGGGATCGACCGTCATGCCCTCGACGCTAACCGTGTCCAAATGGCTCTCGAACAATAGCCACGGCGCTTCGGCGGCCACCTCGTGACTCACCAATAGATTGAAGCCCTGCCCCGACACCGGCAGCCTCCGAGTCGCCAAACCCATATCCCGCGCCAGATCGTCCAGATACTTCGACAACGCCAACTCGGCGTCAGCCGCGCCCGATATATTGGAATTAACCGTATCGAAGCCGACCATGGCCTGGAGTAATTGCTCACACGATACTGGCATATTGCACCCCCTGTTGACATCCGTTAGCCGTGTAGCCGGACTGTAGTATAAGCTTCTTCTGCCCCCATACCCAATACCGCGACCGCCTACATCTACTCGCATACCATCGGCTGGCACGCAGCCGTTGACCCCCCATCCCCACCGCCGTACAATTCCCCTATGAGTCAACCCACGACCCCATCCGCTCCCAACGGCATCTGGCGCTCCTACTCGCTGGCCGAAGGTCTGGGGGGAATCCACGTCGAACATCTCACCCAGGACGCCGACGGCTACCTGTGGATTACCACCTCGGATAGCGGCGTTAGCCGTTTTGACGGCGACGAGTTCCGCATCTTCACCGCCGCCCACGGACTCAGTGGCAATCAGGTGTTCGCCGCCTACCGCGACAGCCAGGACCGCCTGTGGTTTGGCTCGCGCGACGGCGGGGTCTGCTACTACGACGGCCGCCGCTTCCACCGCTTTAGCGGCAACGACGGCGTTTCCCACAATAGCGTCACCTTTATTGCCGAGGACCGCGACGGCCGCATCTGGTTCGGCGGCGAGAACAACATCGGCTACTATCAGGACGACGTCTTCCGCAATCTGCGCCCCGAATACCTGCGCTCGCTTGAGGGATCCGGCTTGCAACCCTCTATCGACACCTGCTACGGCATTGCCCAGGACGCGGCGGGCAATATGTGGTTCGGCACCAGCGCCCTGTCGCGCTACGACGGCGTGGCCTTTCGCCACTACGGCCCGGAGGCCGGTCTGCCCGAAGTGGCCTTTGCCTATGCCCTCGCCATCGACGCCCGCAACGATCTCTGGGTCGGCGGATCGCAGATCTTGGGCCGCTTCGCCGACGACGCCTTTCACGCCGATCCGCTGGACGCCAAAGGCTATCTGCGCAAAATCCAAATCGACAGCGAAGAGCGCCTGTGGATCTGTACCTCCGGCGCCGGCGTACTCTATCGCGACGAGGACGGTTTCAAGCGCCTAACCGTCGAGGACGGCCTGACATACGACGCGGTGAATGCCGTCCTCGCCGACCGCGAGGGCCACATCTGGTTCGGTACCTGGGGCGCCGGCCTCAGTTGTTGGGACCCCATCAGCCTGCAGCTGGCCGGGGCTGCGGACGGCACCTCGCTGGAGCATGCCCTCGCCCTGCTCGAAGATCACAGCGGCAGCCTGTGGATGGGCTTCGCCCCGATCTTCACCCCCATCGACAAAAACCTCGCCCGCCGCGACGATGGACAAATCCGCGGCCTATCCGACATCACGGACCTCAACCGCTGTCTTTGCCTTTGCGCCGACAAGCGCGACAACCTGTACCTCGGCGGCGACTGGGGATTGTTCCGCTACGACGGCAACGCCTTCTTGTCGCTTAAAGAGGAATTGGGTTTCCCCGGCCATACGGTGTACTCGCTGGTGTGCGACCGCCAGGGCAACCTGATAGTCGGCTACTGGCTTCCGCAGCAGGGGCCGCGCATCGACCGCTACGACGGCGCGCGCTTCACCACCCTGTTCGCCGAGCCCGATCCCCAGCCGGACGACTGCATCACCGCCCTCGTCGTCTCGCGCCAGGACGCGCTGTGGTTTGGGCGAGGCACACTGTACGGCAAAGACCGCGGCAAGGGCATCGGCTATCTGCGACCTGGGGCGGGGTGCACCTTCTTCACCAGCGCCGAGGGCCTTGTCGACGACCGCGTCGAAGACATGCTCGAGGACCGCCATGGCAACCTGTGGATCGCCACCATGGGCGGCCTGAGTCGCTTTGACGGGATCCGCTTCCACAACTACACCGCTGCCGACAGCGACCTGCCCAACAACCGCATCCGCTGCCTCTACGAAGACCGCAACGGGCACCTGTGGCTGGGCACCGACAGCGGCGTGGTGCGCTTCGACGGCCAGCGCTTCCAGACCGTCCGCTCGCCCTACCTCACCTCGGTGACTGCCATCGTCGAAGACCGCGACGGCTATTTCTGGTTTGCCGCACTGCACCACGTAGTCCGCTACGCCCCCGGCGATGTCGCGCCCACGTGCCGCGTCCACAGGGTTATTGCCGACCAAGTCTACCAGAATCCCGAGCGCGTCGAACTCGCAACCGAATACCACCAGGTCATCTTCGAATACAAGGGCATCAGTTACCGCACCCCCCCCGAGCACATGCTCTACACCCACCGCCTGCGCGGCTACGAAACCGAGTGGCAAACCGCCCCCAACGGGGAACTGCGGGCCTATTATCGCGAATTGCCGCCGGGCGAGTACACCTTTGAAGTGCGGGCCATCGACCGTGACTTCAACGCGTCCGCCACCGCCGCAGTGCCCCTCACCATCAATCCCGACCCCCGCATCGAACTGCTGGCCGACGATGACCCGCGGGAAGTCGAGTCCTTTATCGGCCACAGCGCCGCACTGCGCCAGGTCCTCTCACAAATCGGCGAAGTCGCCGCAACCGATCTGACCGTGCTGACCCTCGGCGAGACCGGCACCGGTAAGGGCCTGGTCGCCCGCTTGCTACACCGGATGAGCAAGCGCCACACCCGACCCCTGGTCCAGGTCAACTGTGGCGCCCTGCCCTCGGGCCTGATCGAGAGCGAGCTCTTCGGCCACGAGAAGGGTGCCTTTACCAGCGCCGTTTCACGCAAACTCGGCAAGGTCGAGTTGGCCCAGGGCGGCACGCTGTTCCTCGATGAAGTGGGAGACCTCGCCCCCGAAGCGCAGGTCAAGCTATTGCGACTATTGGAGGAACAGACCTTCGAGCGAGTCGGCGGCACCGAGACGTTCCGCGCCGATGTCCGCGTTATCGCCGCTACCAACCGCAACCTCCAGCAAATGGTCACCAACGGTACCTTCCGCGAAGACCTCTACTTCCGCCTGCAGGTCTTTCCGCTGCAACTGCCGCCGCTGCGCGAGCGCCGCGAGGACATTCCGCAGCTGGCCACTTTTTTCATGGAGCGCATGGCTGCCCATCTCGACAAACCGGTCACCCGACTGAGCCCCGAGGCCAGCGCCGCGCTCGCGGCCTACGCCTGGCCCGGCAATGTCCGAGAATTGGAACACTCGGTCCAGCGCGCGGTTATCGTCTGCAAGGGCCAGACCATTCTCGCCAGCGATGTCGCCCTCGAATTCCCCAACCCCGACCTGCCCCCATCCTCGCACGCAATGACCCTCAAGGAAAACGAACGCCGCCATATTTTGGCCATCCTCGAGCAAACGGGTTGGGTCATCAAAGGCCCTGACGGGGCCGCAAGCATTTTGGATCTACCATCCTCCACCTTGCGCAGCCGCATGAAAAAACTGGGCATCCAACGTCCATAGGACGATATATAACCCCACAGAGACTAAATATCGCCCTTTATGTAAGATCATTAAGTATACTTGAAATCAGCACCCCGATTGAATATAGGGGGCTATATTTCGCCCCTTGTATTCAATTAACCCTTCGCTATAGCTTGTTCCATTAAGCAAATAAGTTATTGTTTTTATTGTTTATATAAAATCATTTTTCACATTTGTAACCCAGGCATAAAGCTTGCCTGTGAATATGTATGAATCGGCATATTTCTATCATTGTAAGGAGTCCGCCATGCAAGCTGTAAAATTCACGCCCCAGGATCAGCGCGAGGCCCTGCGCCTGCGCGCCTGGCAACTCAAACAATCCGGCTGGAAGCAAAAAGACATCGCCGACAGCCTCGGCGTCAGCCAGACCGCGGTCAGCAACTGGATCCGCCGGGTGCGCCAGAGCGGCACCCAATCGCTGCGCACCCGCCACTCCCCCGGCGCCCCATCGCGCCTGGACACCACGCAAAAATCCTCGCTGATCCAACTCCTCGAACAGGGCCCCGGTGCCCACGGCTTCGCCAGCGGCAACTGGACCTATTCCCGCATCGCCCACTTTATCGCCCAGCGCTTCGGGGTTTCGTATCACCAGTCGCACATTCCCAAATTGCTCAAAACCCTCGATTGGGTCCCGCAGCACCGGCGCCAATTGCCGCAAGGCTAAATAAAGCAGACGCCAGGTATTCGCCCCCGGTAGCCGTGGCCGCCGGGGGCTTTGCTTTAGCCGGCTTCGATTGCCAGGGCTATGGCTCGCCTGTATTATTTAAGCGCTGATAAGGAATCCCCCATGCAATTGACCCGGCAGCAAAAACTTCAATTCCACCGCGATGGCTATCTCAAAATCCCCGGCGCGGTGCCCCTGATCATGATCGACCGGGCCCTGCGCGCGATCAACCACTCGCTCGGCGAGCAGGGCATGAACAAGGACGATCTGCCCACCCTGCGCGCCCAATCCTATTGCAGCGAAGTCCAGCAAGACCCAGCGCTTACCGACCTCTTCAATCGCTCGCCGGTCTTCCCCCTGGCCGAGTCGCTGCTCGGTGCGGGCAAGGTCCAGTCCACCGGCTCCGGTCAAATCGCCCTGCGCTTTCCCTCCGCTCTCGACGCTGAGCCACCCGCTCCGCGCGGCCATCTCGACGGCCTCGGCTCCGGCCTCAACGGCCAAGCCAAGGGCCAATACCGCCGCAGCTTCACCGGCCTGGCGGTGGTCCTGCTCTCACCATTGACCGGCGACTACGGCGGCAATTTCACCGTCTGGCCCGGCTCGCACGCCTTCTTCGAAGAATATTTCAAGGAAAATGGCCACGAAATCCTAGCTCAGGGCATGCCCCAGGTCGACCTGCCGCACGGCCCGGTGCAAGTCACCGGCGAGCCCGGCGATGCCATCCTCGCCCACCACCTGCTCGTCCACACCGCCGCCCCCAACGCCTCGTCCCACATCCGCTACGCGGCGATTTTCCGCCTGCGCCACAAGGACTGCGAAGATATCGGCCCCGCAGCCTATACCGACATGTGGCGCGAATGGCCCGGTATCCGGGAGGCCCTGGCCGAAACCACATGAACGAGCCCATTCCCTGGGACAAGCACGACCTCTGCGCCCTGACCGCCGTGCGCCATTGACATTCCGAACGGTTAGTACACCAACGGAGAAACCACATGGAACGCATCCTCTCCGCATCCGCCGCCCGCGCCAAGCGCGACGAACTCGTCGAACTCGGCTATACCATCATCCCCGGTCTGTTGCAAAACCCGCTGCTCGGCGAGCTCCGCGCCTGGTCGGCCGACATTTTCGACCGGATGCCCGTAGATCCCAAATTCCGCTACCAGGGCAGCGACATCCACGTCTGGACCCCGCGGCGCTGGGCGCAGACCGATCATGGACAAAATGAACGCTCCTTTCCCGCCCCCATCGTCACAAGGCTCATCGACCACCCACCGCAGGTGCAAGTCTGCGCCGAACTCGGCCTCGAAAACATGTGTGCCGACGACGTCGCCATCCTGCTGTCCAAACCCGCCTACGGCCCGCCGCTCTACTGGCACCAGGACTTCACTAACTGGAACCACCCCGAGGCCGCCACGCCCTGGCCAACGCGGATCTTCCTGTCCTATTACATGACCGACACCCACCGCGAAAACGGCTGCCTGCGCGTCATCCCCGGCACCCACCGCAAACGCATCGACCTCCACGACATCCTGCCCGAGGCCCACAGCCCCGAGATCCAAGCCATCGACGACCTCGGCCATGCGGTCTTTATGGACCGCGACGACGCCATCGACGTCCCACTCAAAGCCGGCGACCTGATCATCGCCGACGCGCGGCTGATGCACGGAGCCTGGCCCAACCAGACCGACCAGCGCCGCACCCTGGTCCTGGCCTGGCACCGGGTCTTCGACTTTCCCGCACCGCCGAGCTGGTGGCGGGGGCCGGTCCCCGACGCGGTAAAGAACTGCCCGCCGGACCTGGAAGTCGCCCACACCCGCACACCCAGCGCCTTTATCGCCTAGGAGTTTTTATGAACAGCCTCGAAATCCGCCAGGCCCTCCGCGCCGGCGACCGCGTCTACGGCTCGCTGGTCTCGGCGCCCGCCACCCTGTGGGTCGGCATGGCCCGGGGCACCGGCCTCGACTTCGTCTTCATCGATACCGAGCACATCCCCAATGACCGCCAGAATTTGTCGTGGATGTGCAGAGCCTACCAGGCCGCCAGCTTGCCACCCATCGTCCGCGTGCCCAATCCCGACCCCTTCGAGGCCTGCAAGGTCCTCGACGGCGGCGCCAGTGGCATCATCTTCCCCTATGTCGAATCCGTCGCCCAGATCCGCGACCTCGTCGGCGCCTGCCGCTATCGCCCACTCAAGGGCGCCCGCCTGCAACAGGCCCTCGACGAGCCTGCAAGCCTCGAACCCGAGCTGGCGACCTATCTTGAAGAGCGCAACGCCCACAGCATCGCCGTAGCCAATATCGAAAGCGTGCCCGCGCTCGAAAATCTCGACGCGCTAGTCGCCATCGACGGCCTCGACGCCGTGCTCATCGGCCCGCACGACCTCTCCTGCAGCCTCGGCATCCCCGAACAGTATGACCATCCACACTTCGACGAGGCCGTCAAAACCATCTTCGCCACCGCCCGCGCCGCCGGCAAGGGCGCCGGCATCCACTTCTTCGTCGGCGGCATCGAAAAGGAAATCGACTACCTGCAATCCGGCGCCAACCTCGTCGTCCACGGCGCCGATGTCAATATCTGGCGCGAGGCCCTGGGCGGACAGATCGGCGCGCTGCGCGAGGCGATGGGCGATCGGCAACAGACCGCGGACGCAGCCGCCATTATCTGAGCCCCTTGCGCAGTATCAGCCGAGTGCAGAGCTTATTCCACAGCCCTTAACACCCTTATAGCAAAAGACCTATGACCCTGCATCTCTTCGATACCTACGCGCGCCAAGAGCGGCCCTTCGCGCCACTCGAGCCGCCCAAAGTCCGGCTTTACGCCTGTGGACCAACCGTCTACAACTACCAGCATATCGGCAACTACCGCACCTATATCTTTGAGGATGTGCTGCGCCGCGCCCTCGAATACTGCGGCTACGAGGTCCACCACGTGGTCAATATCACCGATGTCGGCCACCTGACCTCCGACGCCGACACCGGCGAGGACAAGATGGAATCCGGCTCGCGCCGCACCGGCATGACCGCCTGGGAAATCGCCGAGCTCTACACCAGGGACTTCCAGCAAAAACTCGAGTGGCTCAACGTACTGGCGCCGCACGTCTGGTGCCGCGCCACCGACCATATCGACGACCAGATCGCCGCCGTCGCCCAGATCGAGGAAAAGGGCTACACCTACCGCACCGTAGACGGCATCTACTTCGACACATCGCGCTTAGATGATTATGGCTATCTGGCCCGCCTCGACATCGCGGGCCTACAGGGGGGGCAGCGCGTCGATCTGGGCGAGAAGCGCAAAGTCACCGACTTCGCACTGTGGAAGTTCAGCCCGGAAGACGAGCAGCGGCAGATGGAGTGGGACAGCCCCTGGGGCAAGGGCTTTCCCGGCTGGCACATCGAGTGTACTGCAATGTCGGCCAAATACCTCGGCAGCCACTTCGACATCCACTGCGGCGGCGAAGACCACATCCCGGTGCACCACACCAATGAAATCGCCCAGGCCCAGGCCTGCTACGACACCCGCCTCGCCGAATTCTGGCTACACGGAGCCTTTTTACAACTCGATGGCGAGAAGATGTCCAAGTCCAGCGGCGACTTTCTGCGTCTGGAGTCGCTGGTCGAAAAGGGCTACGACCCGCTGGTCTACCGTTTCTTCTGCCTGGGCGCACGCTATCGCGCCAAGCTCTCCTTCACCTGGGAGAGCATCGACGGCGCCGCCACGGCCTTAAACCGCCTGCGCAGCGCCGCGCACGGCTGGGGTGAGCCGGGCGCCGCAGACGAAGCCTGTATCGCCCAGTTTAAGGAGCGCGTCGAAGACGACCTCAATATGCCGCGCGTTCTGGCGCTGTGTTGGGACCTCGTCGCCAGCGACCTGCCCGACGCTGTCAAGAAGGCCACGCTCCTGCACTTCGACCAGGTCATGGGTCTCGGGCTGGCCGAATGGGCGCCGCAGGAGGAAGAAATCCCCGCCGAGATTCAGGCCATGGCCGCAAAGCGCCAGCAGGCCCGCGCCGACAAGGACTGGGCTGTCGCCGACCAGATGCGCGACGAGATCGCCGCCGCCGGCTACGAGGTCGAGGACACCCCCGACGGCCCGAGGGTGCGCCCGCTCAAGAGCTAGATTTGCTCGGCCTGGAGATCGGCGCCGCCGCATCGAAGATGGGCGAATCGCGTAGCGATTCAGCTCAACGCGCTGGGGGCGCCGCAACCATCGACTACCTGCACCAGGGCCACTCCCGCCCCAATTACAAAAAGTGATCGACCGCCAGGCGTTGCAGGACCGACTCATCGCCCAACTCGCCGCCCGCCCCGAAATCCGCTCCGTCCACACCTTCGGCCGCGCCGTCTCCGGCCAACCCGACGCCTACCCGGACCTCGACCTGGTCATCGCCTCCAGCGACCGGCCCCAAACACAGCGGGTCCTACCCGAACTCTTCGCCGCTATCTCCCCCGTTCGCAGCCAACTCATCCTCGCCTCCAGCCCCGACCTCTACGCCGCAATGGTCATGCTGCGCGACTGCAGCCCCTATCAGAAAATCGACCTCTCCATAATCGACCATATCGAATCGCAAGCCCGCTTCGGCCCCTTTCTCGCCCTGTACGAAAACTCTGCCCCCACACCAACCAATGACGCGCCCCTACCCATTATCGACCTCAACGCCGACCTGCAAAACCAGCTCAACGACATCCTCTTCTCCATCCCCCGCTTCGCCAAGTGCCTCTTCCGCCATGACCCCTACCTCTACCAGCGCTTCTACGCCACCGTAGAAAACACCCTGACCCTCCTTTACGAATCTCACCACGACTGGCAGATGCCCAAAAGGGCTAAACTCAACTCCCGCGAATACCAGCAATTATACGCCGGCCTCAAAGACGCCGAACGTAGCCAAGTAGAAAAAATCCTCCCCTTCGACGCCCGCCCAGACATCCCCCAGAGCTTCCTCGCCTGCATCGACCTCCTCCTCGATCTCTACCAAACCAAAGCCCAAGCCCTAAATCTCTCCCTGGACGATGCTTTCAACACCTACATACGCAATTTCCTCTCTACAGAGATCCGCCGCTTCCGCACCCTCCCAACCCACTAGATCCCAGGCTTGTGTCCATTCCCCTTCTATAGTATCATGTGATTTCATCTTATGGGACTCCATATCCACAAAGCAGCGAAGGTGCGGGGGTGCGGCGCAGGGTTGTTTTCGGGTGGCTGATGGGGGAAGGGCCGAGCGGGTATGGGGGACGAGGGGTTGGGCGAAGTGGTGGGCAGGGTGTGCTCGGAGCGCGGGTATGCAGAAAACAATGCCCGGAGCCGCACTCCCGCACCACAGCGTGAGACGCAGCCTCTGAGCGATCAAACAAAGTAAACGGACCAACTAAAAATGCCCCGCATCCTTCTCGCCGAATGCAAACAGGAAATCTCCTCTTTCAACCCCATCATCGGCGACTACGACAACTTCACCATCAACCGCGGCCCCGAACTCCTCGCCTACCACCAGGATAAAGAAACCGAGCTCGGCGGCGCTTTACATGTATTCGCCACCGACCCCGAAATAGAAACCGTCCCCATCTACGGCGCCCGTGCCCCCTCCGCCGGCCCCCTCGCGCAAAAAGATTTCGACCGCATCGCCGCCGAATTACTCGACGCGATAAAACCCCATGTCGAAGGCGCCGACGCGGTCTTCTTCGCCATGCACGGCGCCATGGGCTGCACCGAAGAGTTGGACCCCGAAGGTTATTTATTACAGGAACTGCGCAAACTCACCGGCGCGCAAATCCCCATCGTCATCACCCAGGACCTGCACGGTATCCTCACCGCGCGCATGCTCGAGCACACAAACGGCCTGGCCATCTACCACACCTACCCCCACGTCGACTTCGCCGACACCGGCCGCCGCGCCGCCGAACTACTGCTCAAGGTCCTCAACGGTGCCGAACCGGTCGTCGCCCGCGTGCGGGTCCCGGCCTTAGTCCGCGGCGACGAGTTGATCACTGCCTCCGGCGTCTACGGCGAATCGATCCGCTACGCCCAGGCACTGGAGCAGCAACCCGGTATCCTCGCCGCTGGTATGATGATCGGCAACCCCTTCACCGATGTGCCCGAGCTCTGCTCACAGGCAGTAGTGGTCGCCGATGGCGACGAAGATGTCGCGCGCAGCGAGGCGCTGCAGATGGCCGCCGACTTCTGGTCGCGCCGCGAAAAGATGCAGCCCGCCCTCATCGATATCGAAGACGCCGTCGCCCGGGCTTCCGACTACGACGGCCCGGTGATTTTCACCGACGCCGCCGACGCGCCGTCCTCCGGCGCCACCGGCGACAGCAACGCCCTGGTCGCGGCCCTGCGCGATGGCGGCTACCGGGGCAAGGTCCTCGCGCCCTTAGTTGACGCCCCGGCCGTCTATATGGCGCACGACGCCGGTCTCGGTGCCACCATCCCCGTGGTCTTGGGTGGTTCACTCGACTCGCGCTTCCCGCCGCTCGACTTAGAAGTCGAAGTCGTGCAACTGGGCGACGGCGAGTACCCGTCCGAATCCTGGGGCACGCCCGAACACGCCGGCCACACCGCTGTATTGCAGTGCGACAATCTCACCATCGTCTGCGTCAGCCGCTCGGTGCGTTTTATCGACCGTTCGGTCTTTATCGCCCATGACCTCGATGCCAAAGACTACGACCTGATCGTAGTTAAATCACCGCACTGCCAGTGGCAATTCTTCGACGAATGGGCCGACGCCAACCTCAACATCGACGCCCCCGGCTCGACCAGCGCCAACCTGCCCACCCTGGGGCACAGCGCCTGCCAGCGACCGATGTACCCGCTCGACCCGGACGTCGCCTTTGAACCCCATGCCGAAATCTTCGCCTGAGGAGTCCCCATGCCCGCGATCAAACAATCCGTTTGCTTCAATCCCTTCAACCAGGACGACGTCACGCCCGCGGAGCTTATAGCCGCTGCCGCCCGCATCGGCTATAAGTCGGTCGAGATGGCCGCCGAGGAGCACTGGCCACTGATCAAAGACAGCGGTCTCGATATCGCCATCGTGGTTGGCCACGACTCGCTGCCCGACGGCCTCAACAAGCGCGAAAACCACGACCGCATCGAGGACGAGCTGCTCGCCAATATCGACCTCGCCGTCGCCAATGATATCCCCGCGTTAATCTGCTTTTCGGGCAACCGCGAGGGCAAGTCGGAAGAAGAAGGCCTGGCCAATTGCGTCGAGGGCCTGCGCCGGGTCACCGCCGCGGCCGAGGAAAGAGGCATCACTCTGTGCATGGAACTGCTCAACTCGCGCGTCAACCACCCCGACTATCAGTGCGACCGCACCGCCTGGGGCGCAGCCATGTGTAGAGCCGTTGGCTCGCCTCGGGTAAAACTCCTCCACGATATCTACCACATGCAGATCATGGAAGGCGATCTGATCCGCAATATCACGGATTACATCGACTGCATCGGCCACTTCCACACCGCCGGTAACCCCGGTCGCCAGGACCTCGACGACGAGCAGGAGATCTACTACCCGCCGATAATGAAAGCCATCGCTGCCAGCGACTACCAGGGCTACGTCGGCCACGAATATCGGCCCAAGGCCGGGACCATCGCTTCGCTCGAGCACGCCTTCGGGATCTGCGATGTCTGAAACCGCTACGGGAGGCGGAGTACTCGCAGTACAGCCTACCGGCGGTGCACTCGGTGCCGAGATTCGGGGCCTGGATCTCTCCGCGCCATTATCGCTAAACCAAGCCGCCCAGGTGCGACAGGCCATGCTCGACCACGGCGTGGTCTTCTTCCGCAACCAGGACCTCAGCGACGAAGAGCTGGTGCGCTTCACCGCCTGCTTCGGCAAGCCCGTGCCCCACGTGCGCAAGCAACGCCCGCGCCGGGTCAAAGAGGTCTTCCTGATCTCCAATATCGTCGAAGACGGCGAGCCCATTGGCGAGCTCGGCGACGAGTTGATCCCCTTCCACTCGGACCTCTCCTACCTCGAGCGCCCCGGCACCCTCTCGGTGCTCTACGCGGTCGAATTGCCCACCAGCGGAGGCCAAACACAGTGGTGCAACTGCACTGCCGCCTACGCGGCCCTCGACGACGCGATGAAGGAAAAACTCAAAGGCATGCGCGCGGTACACCGCCACCATGTCGAAGCGCAAAATCCCGCCGCGCACATCGCCCACCCCATCGTCCGCACCCATCCCGAGACCGGCCGCCGCTCGCTCTACATCGGCCCGCACCTGACCCGCTACGTCGCCGGCATCGACCAAAACGAGGGCGACGCGCTGCTCGCCGAACTCTACGCCCATATCGAGCAACCCCAATTCATCTGGACCCACGAGTGGCGGATCGGCGACGTGGTCCTCTTCGACAACCGCCCAACCATGCACCGCCGCCTGGCTTTCCCGCCCGACCAGCGCCGACTGATGAAGCGCACCCAGATCTTCAACGACGAAATACCGGTGGAATAAAGCGATGTTCAAAGCACTGGCAATGATCGAACAAGACGATGCGATCGCCACCGCGATCGCCGAGCTCGAAGAAAGCGACCTGCCCGAGGGCGACGTGCTGATCGATGTCGCGTACTCCTCGCTCAACTACAAGGACGGCCTGGTCCTCAACAATCTCGGCGGCCTGGTCAAGACCTACCCCCACATCCCCGGCATCGACCTCGCCGGCACTGTCGCCCACAGCGACCACCCGGATTTCCAACCCGGCGACCCGGTCGTCTGCACTGGCTGGCGCGTCGGCGAAGTCCACTGGGGCGGCTACGCGCAAAAAGCCCGCCTCAAGGGCGAGTGGCTGGTCAAACTGCCCGCCGACCTCACGCCCCGCACTGCCATGGGCCTGGGCGCCGCCGGCTTGACCGCCGTCATCGCCCTCGAAGCACTCGAAGACCACGGCCTGATTCCCGACAAGGGCGAAGTGCTCATAACCGGCGCCGCCGGCGGCGTCGGCTCCTGCTCGGTCCTGCTGCTGTCCGCCCTCGGCTACGATGTCGCCGCCTCGACCGGCCGTCCCGAACTCGAGCCGTATCTCAAAGACCTCGGCGCCCGCACCATCATCCCGCGCCAGGAACTCACCGAGCCCTCCCAGCGCCCCCTCGAAAGCGCCCGCTGGGCCGCTTGCATCGACTCGGTCGGCGGCACTACCTTAGCCCGCGCCCTGGCGCAAATGGATTACGGCGCCTCGATCGCCGCCGTGGGCTTGGCCGGCGGCGCCGAATTTTCCGCCAGTGTCATTCCCTTATTGTTGCGCGGTGTCAACATCCTCGGCATCGACTCGGTGTTCTACCCGATAGAGCGCCGCGCCAGAGCCTGGGCGAGGCTTGCCCGCGAGCTGCCCCTGGATAAAATCGACGCC
Organism: Gemmatimonadota bacterium; assembly: GCA_002724215.1. Classification (GTDB taxonomy): domain Bacteria; phylum Latescibacterota; class UBA2968; order UBA8231; family UBA8231. Next base: position 41,727 of record PBOD01000133.1, read on the forward strand.
ATCTGCTCCGAAGCGGGTCTGGCCGACCTGCCCCAACTCGGCAAGGACATTCTCGAAGGAAAAGTCAAAGGTCGGGTAATTATCAACCCCAACACTTAAATAGTGCCATACCCCCAACCGATCACATACAACTTCAACCTATAACTCTCAGTGAAGCGCCGACCACGGAGACCAAAATCATGCGCAACCTAACGCTACTTGCCCTCGTCTTCGCAACATCCTTCGCAGGAGCAGACAGAATGACAGGCACTTCCCGCATCACCTACTTCGGCTACGAAGACTGCATCCTCCTCGAAAACGCCCACACCCGCGCCGTCGTCACCGGATCGGCCGGCCGCATCCTCGAATACTCGCGCAAGGGCCCCAACGCCATCTACCTCGACCCTGCGCAGGAAGGCATGGTATTCGAGGAAGATCCCCCCTTCGGCCCCACCGGCGGCCGCCTCGACATCGGCCCCGAAATGACCATCCCGGCCCACCCAGATCTCTGGCTCGGCGAATGGGAAGCGGAAATCACCGGCCCGCGCTCCGCCCGGCTGATCAGCAAAAAGGACGAGCCCACCGGCGTCCAGCTCATCCGCGACATCGTCCTCGACGAGCACTCGACTCATTTGAGCGTTACCCAAACCATCAAAAACATCTCCAACACCCAAAAGCACTGGGGCCACTGGAGCCGCACCTTCGGCACCGGCGGCGGCATCGTGCTGATTCCACTGACGCCCAATAGCCGCTTTCCCGACAACTACGTCATGTACGGCCCCGGCCCGGTCATCAACTACCGCCCCGAAGACCCCAATATCCGCACCCGCGACGGCTTTCTCGAAGTCCTCAACACACCGCAGCGCGCCAAGCTGGGCATGGACTCGATGGCCGGGTGGTTCGCCTATCTCGACAAAAACGACCTGCTGTGGGTCAAGCGCTACCCCGTCTACCGCGACCGCCCCTACGGCGAATTGGCGGGCCTGACCATCTCGATCTGGTACTACCAGGACCTGATGTGCGAATTGGAGCCGATCGGACCGACCGAAAATATCCCGCCCGGCGGCGAGGCGTCGTTTACCGAAGACTGGTGGCTATTGCCCTATAGCTATCCCCATGACGGCAGCGATATCGATCTGGAGGAAATCAGCGCACTGGTGGAGCGAGAGGCGCGCTGAGGCATTGGCCCTTGCCTACCGCGTCGCCGTCGCCGTTGCCACATCTACTGCGAAAAACCCCTCGCCGAACGCGCCCACCCGCTGCAAGGGTGCGACGACCCAGATCAACTGCGACGCGGTCGCGCCCGTCTACGACAATAACCCGCCACGGGCCATAAGCGACGATTCCCATTGGATGGATTTCACTACAGCCGCCGATAAGCCCTCCCTAGACCCGCGCTAAGGGCACAGGCTGAGCCCGGCGATTATACCTCGCCCAGCGCGGTGCGCCCCGTGCGCCGCGGCGACTGGTAAATCGCCTCCTCCTCCGGTGTCGGATCGGCGATCGGGCACTTTTCGTGCGGGCTGCCCCACGACATAAACCCCGGCGAGTACTTAAACAAAATCGAGCGCCGCAGCCGATCGGCGGGCTGCCACGGCAGGGTGCCGTGCACCAGCGCCTCGTTGAAGATCACCACCGAACCCGCCGGCGCCACCACCTGTTCGACACAGCCCCAATCCGCATCGAGCATCAGCACGTCCAGCGCTGGCCGGTAATTGCTCTTATGGCTGCCGGGAATACAGGCGAAGCCCCCATCGCCCGGCTCTACATCGGTCAACTGCCAGGCCGCCACACACAACCCACAGTGCATCTTGCCGTGATCGAAGCCGTGGTACTGGCTCAGGTCGAAGGTCATGCCGCCGTGCAGACGGTGACCCTCGGTCTCGTCGTCCATCTGGATCAACCCCGGACCGTGATCGAGACGGAAGCCAGTTCCCAGGATCTCGTTGAATATCCCGACGATCCTCTCGTGCACCAGCATCCGCCGGAATGGCTCGCACCACGGCCGCTCAAAGGTCAGTGGGTTCTGGCTAAATTCGCCGCGCCCGGTCGCCGCGATCAGATTATCTGCCCCCTGCGACAACCCCGGCTTGCGTTTCTGCACCAGGTCTAGGTGATGCTCGACCGCCGCGTTGGCGGCGGCGACCTCCTCCGGGGTCAAGACATCCTCGATCACCACATAGCCCCATAGGTCGAAGAGAAATAGCTCTTTGGGCGTCATTTTACCGGCCTCCGCGCTCGATTAACTGCTCCAATGGCGCCGTCTTAGCCCCATCGACAAAGGACTCGTCGGCCTCGCCCGGCGCCCGCTCCGCGTTGCGCACCGTCGCTGCCGGATCGCGGCGCAAAATATCGACGACCTCTTCCACCGGAGGCATCTCCATATCGAAGAAGATGCATTCGGGCGCCACGAGAAAATTCTGTTTCTGGCCCCTGTGCTCGACAAACTCCGCGGCATCCCGAGCGACGCGACGCATATCAGGCCTCCCAATCTAGCAGCACGCCCAGCGCCTCGCCCATATTGTTGTAGAGCAAGTCGAAAGCCCGTGCCGCCTCGGTAAAGGGCATGCGATGCGTGGTCATCCGCTCCGTCTGGATCGCGCCGTTCCGCAATAGCTGCATCGCCCGATACGCCGTGCCCGAACCGATGCCCTCGCCATAGTAGCCGCCGAGAATCTTGCGTCGCTGGATCTTGCCCGACGAAAGCGGCAGCGGCGCGTCCTCGTAGAGCCCGATCAGATGCAACAAGCCGCCCGGCGCCAGCATGTCCAGGCCCTGGTCAAAAACCGCAAGCCCTGCTGGCCCGCCCACCGCGTAGACCACAATATCGGCACCGGCACCTCTGGTCAGCCTGCGCAGTGCAGCGACCGGATCTTCAGCAGCCGCGTTGACCACCGCATCGGCCCCAAACTCCTCCGCCAGCGCGCAGCGGCTCTCGAGCGCATCGACTGCGATGAGCCGCCCCTGGCCATTGTGCCTGGCCACCTGCAACATCAGACTCCCAACCAGCCCCTGCCCCAGAATCACCACCGTGTCGTTGTTGCCGATCTCCTCGATATCCACCCAAGTCACCGCGCCCGCAACCAGCGGCCAGTACGGCGCCTGGTCGAAGTCCACCCCATCGAGAATCGGAAAGACCTGCGGCTGCTCTGCAGTCGATGACAGCACCGCCGGTCGCACCGCGTATTCGGCATGCGGCGCCAGCGCCACTACCGGGTCGCCGATATCATAGCAATCGACCCCTGCCCCCAGCACATCGACTGTCCCCGCCAGCGAATAGCCCATAATCTCAGGGCTGACCGCGTGTGTCCGCGTATAGCGCGCCCCGATTTCCGAGCCGCGACTGATCAGACTGCGCACCGCTTTGATCCGCACCTCGCCCGGCCCCGGCTCGGGCACTGGCACGTCTTCCAACTGTATATTGAATTGCCCAGCGGGCTTGATTACGCGTTGCATGGTTTAAACCGCCAATATTTTCTCGTAAACGCTCATCTGCTCTCCCTCGCGCTCCTCCGGATCGGCCAGCTTGAGCCACACCGCCTGATCCTTCTTGCCGGCGGCCACGTTTTGCACCGCACCCGCCTCCTGCGGCTTGAGCCCACTCCAGATCACCTCGCCATCCTGCAAGAAGACGTAGTTGCCAGCGTGCGCGTCGAGAATGCGCTCGCGATTATCGCGATAAAAAAGCGCCTGCTCGCTCGCCGTCTGGCGCAGAGTCGCAATCTGCTCTGCCGGATCGACCTCCGCCGAGTCGAACTCCGCCACCGGTGGCTCGAGCCCCTCCATCGCAAAATCGATCTCGTCCAGGTCCACCGTCCCAAAGCCGTGCTCGACCGCCACCGCCACCGGACTGCGGTCGCGGCGAAAAGGCGGCGTCGGCCAGTCGAGCCGGGGATCGGTGCCCATCAAATGCGAACCGCAGGCGTCGGTGGCTATGACGTGATCGCCCGCGATGAGGCAATCGCCGATCCGGCCCTCGCCGCCCCACTCCATCCGCGCCTGGCCGGTCAGCCCGTCGATAATATTGAGGCAGGGCTTGGCGATCAGCCCGAGGTCGGGCAATACGTAGGACAGGCGGATCACGTGGTGAAAGTAAGTGCGCAGGCGGCCGTGCGGCGGGATCGGCGGCAGCCCAAAGAGATTCTTTAGGCACAGCGTGATGCCCATAAAGCCGTGGTTTTTCATCTTGGCCAGTGACACGAAGGCGTCGGCCTCTCCCAGCGCGGCCGAAAGCTGATACTGCGAAAACATGATGCCGCCGCCGGGCACTTCATACCGCGCGAAAGGCGGATCGCCAGCCTCGACATACGCGACGCCGAATTCCTCCAATAGCGGGCCGGTGTTAAAATCGTCGCCGGGCCGCGCGCCAGGTGGGGCGCTGCTGGTGTCGAGCGCGAAGATCTCGGCGTCGCTGCGCTCGCGCAGTAGTCTCAGCACCGCCCACATGACATCGTCGTCGACCAATTCCTGACGCCGACCGCCGATGCGGCGAATATTATCGCTGCGCATCTGCATGTTGATCTTGATGCCAATGCGCCTGGCTTGCTCGATCTTTTGCCACGAGCGATCCAGGGGCGCGGTAATTTCTACGAGTTTGCGGTAGATCTCGTCGCGCGGAGCTTTGTGGCTACAGTGGGTGGCGCGAACGGTGTAGTCTTTTGCGGCGGACATGGGCATTCCTTTCGGCACGACGGGGATATGTGGGGATAATTTGCCGAGCGGAACGGTTGTTGACAAGCTCTCCTACTGGAGCAATCCAGCGGCGCGAGAAATATCTCGACCAGTGCCTCAATCACCAGTTCCAAAGCCAGAGCTCGTCCCGTCGAGGAAATTCCCCGACCTGGATCGCGGGAGCCGATGATCCAGGTCCGGACCCGGCGTTTGCAGCCAGCGTCGTGCAGCACGCGCTCGAGCGCCACGACAAGCCCGGTTGACAAGTATCAGCCCTACCTATTAAATCTCTCTACTCGGAAGCGCACATACCCTAGCCCAAAGCAGGCCTGCAGTGATCAAGTCCCCCATGCAGATCCCGTCCGTTTTTCTCGGTCTTCTGCTCTATGTCGCCACCGCCCATGCCGCCGACTGGCCCTCCTGGCGCGGGCCAGCCCAGACAGGCGTCGCCACGGAGACCAACCTCGTCGCGGCCTGGTCGCCCACGGGCGAAAACCTCGTCTGGCGCGCCGACTTCACCGGCCGCTCCACGCCGGTGGTACTCAATGGCCGAGTCTTTGTCATCGGCCGCCGCGGCGCGGACATTATGGAGGAGGGCGTGATCGCGGCCTTCGACGCGGAAACCGGGGCCAAAATCTGGGAACACGCCAACCGCATTTTCCACACCACCATTCCCTTCAACCGCGTCGGCTGGGCGTCGCTGGCCGGCGATCCCGAGACCGGCTATGTCTACGCCCACGGCGTCGGCGGCAATTTCTTCTGTTTCGACCGCGACGGCAACATAATATGGTCGCGCTCGCTGACCGAGGAATACGGGCGCATCTCCGGCTACGGCGGTCGCGTCCACACCCCGGTCGTCGATGAAGACCTGGTCATCATCAGCTATCTCAGCTCCAACTGGGGCAACCACACGCCCGGCCGCCACCGCTACTTCGCCTTCGACAAAAAGACCGGCGAGCCGGTGTGGGTATCGACCCCTGGCGGTCGTCCGCTCGACACCACCTACTCGGTCCCCGTCGTCGCCACCATCAACGGCGTGCGGTTACTCATCGGCGGCAATGCCGATGGCGCCATCCACGCGCTTAAAGTCCGCACCGGCGAGCCGGTATGGCACTTTAAGCTCAGCCGCCGCGGCATCAACTCTTCGGTCGTCGTCGCCGGCGACAAGGTCTTCGCCGCCCACGGCGAGGAAAACCTCGACAATACTGCTTTAGGCCGCGTCGTCTGCATCGACGGTACCGGCCAGGGCGACGTCACCGCCACCCACGAGGTCTGGCGCTACGACGAGGTCTTCGCCGGCTACACCAGCCCCGTCTTCCACGACGGCCGCCTCTACATGATCGACAACTCAGCCAATATCCACGCGCTCGACGCCGCTACCGGCACCGTGCACTGGATCCACAATATCGGCACCGTCGGCAAGGGCTCGCCGATTTTCGCCGCCGGCCGCCTCTACGCCCCGGAAGTCAATGGCCGCTTCTCCATCGTCGTCCCCGGTGCCGATTCGGCCGAGACCATCGACAGCGATGTTATCGCAATGCCCGACGGTCGCCCCGCCGAACTCTACGGCTCGCCGGCGGTCGCCTATGGCCGTATCTTTCTCTCGACCGAGGCCGGTATCTACTGCATCGGCGACGCGAATGCCGCATTCAAAGCGGAGGCCAGCGCAGCGGACTATCCCCGCGACAAAGCCCCCGACGATGCCCAGGCCACCCACCTGCAAATCGTTCCCGCCGAAGTCGTCGGCCAACCCGATACCGAAGTGGTTTTCCGCGCCAATCTCTTCGACGGCAAGGGCCGGCTGATCGGCCCCGCCCAACCCGAGTGGGCCTTCGCCGGCGCCGCGGGCCACCTCGACGGCACCACGCTAACGATGACTGCGCAAGGCGGAGGCAAGGTAACCGCCAGTTTGGGCGACCTCAACGCCGCAACCCGCGTCGCCGTATTGCCAGCGGCACAATTCGAGGAAGACTTCGAGCACTTCGCCAACGATGCAGTGCCGGTGTGGGTCGCCGTCGGCAGCAAATTCAAAGTGCGCGAAGTCGACGGCAACAAGGTGCTGGTCAAGCCGCCAGCCGCCCGCGGCCTGCATCGCGCCAACACCTACCTCGGCCCACCGACGATGGCCGGATACACCATCCAGGCCGACCTGCTCGGCAACAAGAAACGCCGCGCCGTGCCCGACATGGGACTGATCTCGCACCGCTACACACTCGACATAATGGGCTACCACCAGCAACTGCAAATCCGCACCTGGGCCGCCGAGCTGCGCATGGCCAAAACCGTGCCATTCGCGTGGGAAACTGGAGTGTGGTACACCGCGAAAATGACCGTCGCCATCGAGGGCGAAAAGGCCATCGTCCGCGGCAAAATATGGCCCCGCGACGAGCCCGAACCAGCGATCTGGTCCATCGAAGCCGAAGACCCGCTGCCCAATCTTGCGGGCAGCCCGGGGCTCTACGGCTATTCTCCCGCCGAAATCTTCTACGACAATATCAAGGTCTGGCAATGAAAAAGACAACGCTCATCCTCGTGCTCACCCTCGCCACCGCCGCCGCCGCGCAGACCGCGATGTGGGGCGGCTCGCCTGGGCGCAATCAGGTTTCCGATGAAAAAAATCTGCCCGCGACCTGGGACGTCGACTCCGGCGAAAATGTGCTGTGGAGCGCCACCCTCGGCTCGCAGACCTACGGCGGCCCGCTGATCCACGGCGACAAGATCTTCGTCGGCACCAACAATCAAGCCGAGCGCGACCCCGACCACAAGGGCGACCGCGGCGTGATCATGGCTTTCAATCTCGCCGACGGCCAATTCCTGTGGCAGATCGCCCACCCCAAACTTCCGGCCGGCCGCGTCAACGACTGGCCACAACAGGGCGTTTGCTCGACCCCCTATATCGAGGGCGATCGGCTCTACTACATTTCCAACCGCGCCGAAATGGTCTGCCTCGACACCGAGGGCTTCCGCGACGGCGAAAACGACGGGCCGATCACCGACGAAACCGAGACCGACCCAAGCGACGCAGACCTGATCTGGAAATACGATATGATCGCCGAGCTCGACGTCTTCCCGCACAATCTCGCCACCAGCTCGCCGATCGGCGTCGATGGCCGATTGTTCGCGCTGACCAGTAATGGCGTCGACGAGGGCCACGTGCATATCCCCGCGCCCTTTGCCCCCAGCTTCGTCGCCTTCAACCTCGCCGGCGAGCTGCTCTGGGACAGCGCACTGCCCGGCGACGGGATTCTGCACGGCCAGTGGGCCAACCCCGCCTACGGGGTGGCCGGCGGGCGCGAGCAGGTGATCTTCCCCGGCGGCGATGGCTGGGTCTACGCCCTCGCCCCCGATACCGGCGAATTAATCTGGAAGTTCGACTGCAACCCCAAAGATTCCGTGTGGGAACTCGGCGGTCGCGGCACCCGCAACAACCTGGTCTCGACGCCCGTCTTCTACGATGGCAAGGTCTTTATCGCCGTCGGCCAGGACCCCGAGCACGGCGAGGGCGAGGGCCACCTCTGGGCCATCGACGCCAGCGGCGAGGGCGACATCACCTCTTCCGGCGCAGTCTGGCACTTCGGCGGCGAGGACTACAACCGCACCGTCTCCACCGTCGCCATCTCCGACGGCCTGCTCTACGCGGCCGACCTGAGCGGCTTCGTCTACTGCCTCGACGTCGCCACCGGCGAACACTACTGGACCCACGATACCTTTGCCGCGATCTGGGGCTCACCCTTCGTCGCCGACGGCAAGGTCTATATCGGTGATGAGGACGGCGATGTCGACGTGCTCGCGGCTGGCAAAAAACTCGCCGTACTGCACGAAACCAACCTCGGCAGCGCCGTCTACACCACGCCGGTTGCCCGCGATGGCGTCATTTACATCGCCTCGCGCAACACCCTCTTCGCGATCAAAGAAGGGGCCCAATGAGCGTCGCACAGGACAGGATTACCACCGCCCGCGACGAGCTCGACGCGCACGTCCGCGATATCGTCAGGTGGCACTTCGACCCCGCGACCGGTTGCCCCTTCTGGCTCGATTACGCGCAAAAACTCGACTTCGACCCGCGCGAAAAAATCCAATCATACGAGGATCTGACGATGCTGGGCCACTTCGAGGACGAGTGGCTGCGCGGCGGTCCGGTGCGGCAATGGGTGCCCAAAGCCTATGCCGACCACCCCGTCTACGTCTTCGAGACCGGCGGCTCGACCGGCTTGCCCAAATACCGCATCAATGTCAATGACTTCAAGATCGACTACGATCAGTACAGCCGCACGCTCTCAGACGAGGGCTTCCCCCGGGGCGCCGACTGGCTGATGCTCGGACCCTCGGGCCCGCGCCGGCTGCGCCTGGCCGTCGAACACCTGGCGCAGCAGCGCGGCGGCATCTGCTTCATGGTCGATCTCGATCCGCGCTGGGTCAACTGCCTGATTCGCGACGGCAAGATGCGCGAGCTCGAAGCCTACAAGGGGCACGTCGTCGATCAGGCCCTCAAGATCCTCAAGGCCCACGACAACGTGCAGTGCGTCTTCACCACGCCCAAGCTCCTGGAGGCCCTATCCGAAAAAGTCTCGCTGCCCAGAATGGGCATCAAGGGCATCTTCTGCGGCGGCACCGAAATGAACGCCCAGTTCCACCGCTTTGCCCGCGAAGAGCTAGTGCCCGGCATCGACTTCGTCCCCACCTACGGCAATACCCTGATGGGACTGGCCTGCTGCAAACCCTTCGACCGGGCTGACGACTATGCTATCATCTACTACCCGCCGCAGCCGCGCGCGGTCATCGAATTGGTCGATCCCGACGACCCGAGCCGCACAGTCGACTACGGCGAGACCGGCCGGGTCATGCTCACCACCCTGACCCGGGAATTTTTCATGCCGCGCTTTTTGGAGCGCGACGAAGCCGAACGCGCCGCACCGATCGCGCAATATCCCTGGGACGGGGTCGAGAACTTGCGGCTGCTCACCCAGATGAACGAAACCGTCGTCGTCGGCGTCTACTGAGACAACCCTATGACCACACGGCCGCAAACCCACCTGCCCCTGCTGCGCGCGGGCCAGCCCTACACCAGCCTCGACCAGGTCGCAGTCTCGCACATCGCCAGCGGCCAACTCCTGGCCAGCGTCAGTCAGGCCAACCGCGGCCTGATCGCCCGCGACCTCAACGCGATGGATGCCAACCGCGCAGCCCTCGACGAGGTATCCGTAGCCGAGTTGCTGACCATCTGCACTAAGGCCGCGACACTCTTCGCCACCGCCGAGCTACCTTTGGGCACGGGCGTGCAAACAGTCGAAGATTATGTCGTTCAGGTATCGGGTTCGACCGGCCTGCCACAAACGCTAGTCCGCGCCAATATGGCCAAGATCCGCCTGGTCTTCGACGAAATGGCCGCGGTGCTCGACGGCTTGACCCGCGGCCTGGACCTCGGCGTACTCGACACGGGCGAAAATATCCAGGACGGCCGCGCGCTGAGCTATGCGCCGCTGGCCCGCGCCCTCGGCTGCGTATTGCCCAGCAACTCGCCCGGCGTGCACTCGCTGTGGCTGCCCGCCATTCCGCTCAAAACCCCACTGGTGCTCAAGCCCGGCCGCGAAGAGCCGTGGACCCCGTATCGCATCGCGCAAGCGCTGATCGCGGCGGGCTGTCCGCCACAGGCACTGAGCTATTATCCGACCGACCACGGCGGCAGCACCGAGATCCTGTTGCGCTGCGGCCGCTCACTGCTCTTCGGCGGCGGAGCCACCGTCGAGCCCTGGCTGCGCGACCCCGGCGTGCAGATCCACGGCCCCGGCCGCAGCAAGATCCTGATCGGCCCAGATAAAATAGACGACTGGGAACAATATCTCGACGTGATGGTCACTTCGATCGCTGCCAACGGCGGCCGTTCCTGCATCAATGCCTCCGGCGTCTGGGTGCCAGCGCATGGCCGCGAAATCGCGCAGGCGCTGGGCGAACGCCTGGCCCAGATCCAAGCCCGCCCGCTCGAAGACCCCGACGCCGGTCTCGCCGCCTTCGCCAACCCCGAAATAGCGCACCGTCTCTCCGACCTGATCGACGCCCAGCTCGGCGACGCCTCAGACACCGCCCGCGGTCGCGGCGCACGCGTTGCGACCGCCGATGGCTGCACCTTTTTGAATCCAACCGTAGTACACGTGCCCGGTGCCGACCACCCGCTCGCCAACGCCGAATACCTCTTCCCCTTCGCCGCCGTCGTCGAATTGCCCGCAGACCAGTTGGCCGAGCGCATCGGCCCGACGCTGGTCGTCACCGCGCTGACCGAGGACGAGGGCTTATGCCGCCGCCTGCTCGCCTCACCCCACGTCGAGCGCCTCAACTTCGGCCCAATCCCCACCAACCAGATTTCTTGGGACCAGCCGCACGAGGGCAATCTGTTCGACTTTCTCTACCAGCAGCGGGCGCTGCAGCGGCTGGCAGGCTGACTCGCGCGTGTTCGACACCCGCTTCGACTTCGACCCGTCGATCCGCACGGTCTTCGGCGCCGGCACGCTCGACCAGTTGGGTGACCTCGCCCGCGCCGTAGCCGGCCCCCACGCTCTGCTGGTCACCGACCCCGGCCTAGTCGCGTGTGGCCTGGCCGAACGCGCCGCACACATCCTGCACGCCGCCGACCTGACGACCACTACCTTCTCCGCTGTCGCCGCAAATCCCACCACCGAACACGTCGATGCCGGCGTCGCCCACGCCCGGGCTGCCGCGCCGATCGACCTCATCGTCGCCCTCGGTGGCGGCAGCGCCATGGACTGCGCCAAGGGCATCAACTTCGTCCTCACCAATGGCGGCCCAATGGAGGCCTATCACGGCCATGGCCAAGCGGCTCGCGCGATGCTGCCCTCGATCGGCATTCCCACTACGGCGGGCACCGGCAGCGAAGCCCAATCCTACGCCCTGATCGCCCGCGCCGATACGGGCGAAAAAATGGCCTGCGGCGACCGCAAAGCCCGCTTCCACGCGGTGATTCTCGATCCCGAGCTCATCGCCAGCGCCCCGGATGCGGTTAGCGCCAACGCCGGCATCGACGCCATCGCCCACGCCGTCGAAAGCTATGTTACCACTCGCCGCAACCTTGTCTCTACACTCTTCGCGCGCGAGGCCTGGCGTCTACTGGCCCCCGCTTTTCCCGCATCCATCAAAGATTCGGCCGACCCCACCGCCAACGCCGCCATGCTCTTAGGCGCCCACTACGCCGGCACCGCCATCGAAAACGCCATGCTCGGCGCCGCCCACGCCACCGCCAACCCCCTGACCGCCCGCTACCATATTCCCCATGGCCAGGCCGTGGCCCTGATGCTGCCACACGTAATACGGATCAACGGGAAGGTCGTGGACGATTTGTACGGTGAACTGTGCACAGAGATCCAATTATCCGGTGGGGCTGACGCGCTGGCTGATCACATTATTGAGTTAAAAAACCTAGCAGGCCTGCCGCAGCGACTATCAGAATGCCAGGTCGCCGAAGACCGTCTTTGCCCAATGGCCGAGGAAGCAACACATCAATGGACGGGCACCTTCAACCCTCTCCCCCTTAAAAAAGAGGACTTCCTCCACCTCTACACCTCCGCATTCTAATGGCAATCACCGCAATTCTACAACGAGCCAGATCTGATCAGGGTCCGTCCCCAGAGCGGATTCGGCGTTCGATTTTGCAGGACGGCAAATTTACAGTCAGAGCGATAAAACGAAGAAGCGAGATTGCGAAGCGACGCGCATCGCGAAGCGATGCGTGCATGAGCGGCTGGGGGTGCGCCTTGATGGGATCGTCCGCCGCGGCACTACTGCTGGTCGTCGCCACCCACGCCGACACCTGGCACGCCTTCCGCGGCAACCCCCAACTAACCGGCATCGCCCAAACCGACGTACCCTCAGACCTCCACCTACTGTGGACCTACGCCACCGAAGACGCCATAGAATCTACCGCCGCCATCCACCAAAACACCGTCTACCTCCCCTCTTTGGACACCCACCTCTACGCGCTTGACCTCGATACCGGCACCCTCCAATGGCGCTATCAGGCCAGCGCCGAAATCAAGTCCTCCCCCACCATCATCGACAGCACCCTCTACTTCGGCGACGAAGCCGGCACCCTCCACGCCATCGACCTCCAAACCGGCCAACCCCGCTGGACCTTTGCCGCCGAAGGCGCCATCACCTCCAGCGCCAACTACGCCGGGGACCGCCTCTACTTCGGCTCCTACGACCAGTATCTCTACTGCCTCGACGCGGCCACCGGTGCCGAGGCTTGGAAAATCGCCAGCGACGGATATATTCACAGTACGCCAGTCATCTACCAAGACCAGGTCGCCAGCGCCGGCTGCGACGGGCAACTGCGGCTTCTGGACCAGATAGACGGTAGCGAGCGCCGCGCCCTACCCATGGGCGCCTATGTCGCCGCCAGCGCCGCCGTCGCCGGCAACCGCGCCTATGTCGGCACCTTCGGCAACGAAGTCCTCGCCGTCGATCTCGACGCGGGGACCGTAGCCTGGCGCTACCAGCATCCAGAGCGCAAATTTCCCTTCTACGCCTCGCCGGCGGTGGGGGCGGATGTCGTCGTCATCGGCGGGCGCGACAAAATGGTCCACGCGCTCGATCCCGATACCGGCCGGGCGCTGTGGACCTTTAAAACCCGCACCCGCGTCGATGCCTCGCCGGTCGTTGTCGGCGGGCGCGTCTTCATCGGCGCCGAAGCGCTTATCGCCCTCGACCTCGCTACCGGCGCCGAAATCTGGCGTTTCGAGACCGGGGCTGAGATCGCCGCCTCGCCCGCCGTCGCCCAAGGTCGGCTGATCATCGGCGCCACCGACGGTGCGATCTACTGCTTTGGAGCAAAGGCCCCGTAGGATAAATATGACCGAACCGACCAACCCGCCGGGCAACGACCCGGCGACCACCCGCGCCGATCGCGGCGAAACCAGCGTCGGCAGCGTCTTCGTCTCCAACTATCCGGCCTATTCGTTTTGGGGCGAGGAGGATCTGCCCGCAGCGCGCCAAGTCCTCGCCCGGGCCCCGCGCCCCGGCGCCCGGCTCGGCCTCTACCTCCACATTCCCTTCTGCCGCAAGCGCTGCAAGTTCTGCTATTTCCGCGTCTATACCGACAAGAACGCCGACCAGATCGAGACCTATCTCGACGCCCTGGCGCGCGAAGTCGAGCACTATGCGCATTTGCCCGCCATCGCGGACCGACCGCTGCACTTTGTCTACTTCGGCGGCGGCACGCCCTCCTATATCAGCACCCGCCACCTCCGCGCGCTGGTAGACCGACTCAAGACCGCCTTGCCTTGGGACAACGCCGCCGAGATCGCCTTCGAATGCGAGCCGGGCACCCTGACCAAACCCAAACTGGAAGCGATCCGCGCAATCGGCGTCACCCGTCTCAGCCTGGGCGTCGAAAATCTCGACGACGATATCCTGCGCCACAACGGCCGCGCCCACGTCAGCAGCGAAATCTACCAGGTTGTGCCCTGGATCCACGAGCTCGGTTTCGACCAGGTCAATATGGACCTGATCGCCGGCATGGTCGGCGAGACCTGGGACAGCTGGCGCCAAACCGTACAACGGACCATCGATCTCGGCCCCGATTCGATCACCGTCTACCAGATGGAACTGCCCTACAACACCGTCTACTCAAAAGACCTGCTCTCCGGCGACGGCGAGCCGATCGCTCTAGCCGACTGGAAGACCAAGCGCGCCTGGCACGCCTATGCCTTCGAGCAGTTCGCCGCCGCCGGCTACTCGCGGTCAAGTGCCTATACGATGCAGAAGACGGCCGACGCCCGCTTCGTCTACCGCGACGCAGTCTGGACCGGCCAGGATATGATCGGCGCCGGCGTGGCCTCCTTTTCGCATATCGGCGGGGTCCACTACCAGAACGCGCCGCGCTGGGAAGACTATCTCGGCGCTCTCGACAGCGACCAGTTGCCGCTCTTCCGCGCCTTTGCCGCCACGCGCGAGGAGCAACTCACCCGCGAGGTCGTATTGCAATTAAAACTCGGCACCATCGACGCGGCCTATTTCCGGGCCAAGTATGATCTCGACATCATCGAACACTTCCAGGCGCCACTGATCGGACTGCGCGCCGAAGGCCTGCTCGCCTTCACCGCCGACGCGATCGCGCTCACCGACGAGGGCCTGCTCCGCGTCGATCAATTATTACCCGACTTTTACGACGCTAAGTACCGCAACGCACGCTACACGTAATAGAAGCTCCTATGAAGAACGCGATTTTTACTTTGCTCGTAGTATCCTCCGCCCACGCCGGCGACTGGCCACAATGGCTCGGCCCCGAGCGCGACGGCGTCTCGACCGAAACGGGTCTGCACTGGCCCGCATCGGAACCCAAAGTCCAGTGGCGCATCCCGCTCGGCCATGGCTTTTCCGGTATATCTATCGCCGCCGGCCGAGTATTTACTATGTTCGCGACCGGCGGGGACGAATATGCGGTATGCGTAAGCGCACAGAGCGGCGAGGAGTTGTGGCGCGTCCGCACCGGCCCCTACTACGAGGAAGGCCAGGGCGGCGACGGCCCGCGCTCGACCCCGACGATCGACGGCACCACAGTCTACGTCCTCGGTGCCACCGGCAAGCTCTTCGCTCTCGACGCCGCCAGCGGCAAGGAGATCTGGTCCAAAGATCTGGTGGCTGAATTCGCCAGCGAAGTGCCTAAATGGGGCTTCAGCACCTCGCCGCTGGTCGAAGGCGACCTGCTGCTTTTGGAAGCTGGCGGCGTCGACGGCAACTTCGTCGTCGACCTGATCATCGACCGCAAAACGGCCGTCACCGCCGTCGCCCTCGACAAGCGCACCGGCGCCACCGTCTGGACCGCGCTCAACGAGAAAATGAGCTACTCCTCACCCGTCGCCTTTACCGCAGCTGGCGTGCGCCAGTTGGCCTACTTCACCGCCTATGCGCTCACCGGCCTCTCCCCCACCGACGGTTCTGTGCTGTGGCAGGTGCCGTGGAAAACCCGCTGGGATGTCAGCGCCGCAACTCCGGTGTTTATCGCCCCCGACAAGCTCTTTATTTCGACCGGCGACGACAGCGGCGGCGCGGTGTTCAGGATCGCGGCCGAGGGCGACGGACTCGTTGCCAAACAGCTGTGGCAGAACAAGAAAATGAAAAACCACTTCGGCACGTCCGTGCTCTACGACGGGCACCTCTACGGCTTCGACAAGTCGATCCTCAAATGCCTCGACGCCGCTACCGGCGCAGAGCAGTGGAAGACCCGCGGCTATGGCAAGGGCACACTCATCATCGCCGACGGCCACCTCGTCATCCTCGGCGAAGAGGGCCAGCTCGGGGTCGCAGTCGCCACGCCGCAGAGCTTCGTCGAAAAGAGCAAGTACCCTGTCCTAGAGGGTCGCTGCTGGACCATCCCCTCGCTTGCCGACGGCCGCGTCTATGTCCGCAACGAAAGCGAGCTGGTCTGCCTCGACATGCGAGGAGATGCACGATGATTAACACCCGCAACGCCCGGATCGCCCTTCTCGCCCTAGCCTTGCCGACGCTGGCCCCGTCCGGGTCGCACGCGCAGGACCCAGACTGGCCGCAGTGGCTCGGCCCGCAGCGCAACGGCATCTCGACTGAGACCGGCCTCTTCGGCGCAAGGCCCACCCTCGAAGAAGTCTGGCGCGTCGAGGGCGGAGCGGGCTTCTCCGCTCTCTCGGTCACCGACGGCAAGCTCTACACCATGTACGCCCGAGGCGAATCCGAATATGCGGTGTGCCTCGACGCCGCCAGCGGCGCCGAGCTTTGGGCCACCCGCACCGGCGGCCGCTTCGCCGACTCGATGGGCGGCCCCGGGCCGCGCTCGACGCCGACCGTCGCCGGCGGCACGGTCTACGCCGCCAGCGCCGAGAGCGCCATCTACGCACTCGATGCGGCAACCGGTGCCGTCGTCTGGTCCGTAGACCTCACAGCCGAGCTCGGCAGCAAACGCACTAATCGACACGACTGGGGCTATGCAGCGTCGCCGCTGGTCGAAGATGGGCGCGTCCTCGTCGAGGCCGGCGGCCGCGACAACCGCGCGCTCGCCGCCTTCAGCGCCGACACCGGCAAATTGCTGTGGAGTGCCGGCAACGACGAACCAGGCTATTCGTCGCCCATCGCCGCCACCATCGGCGGTCGGCGCCAGGCCGTCTTCTTCACCGGTTACAACCTGCTCGCCGTCGCACCCGACCGCGGTACTGTGCTGTGGCAGCACCGCTGGCGGACCGACTACGATGCCAACACCGCCACCCCCGTCTTCATCCCGCCCAATCGCCTCTTTATTTCCTCCGATTACGGCACCGGTGGCAGCGTCGTCGAAATCACGGGCACCAGCGGATCCTTCGCCGCGCGCGAAGTCTGGCGCAACCGCAAGATGAAAAACCACATGGCCACCTCGATATATTACGAGGACCACCTCTACGGTTTTGACAGCTCGATCCTCAAATGCCTCGACGCGAAAACCGGCGAAGACCGGTGGAAAACCC
This sequence comes from Gemmatimonadota bacterium, assembly GCA_002724215.1. Lineage (GTDB taxonomy): Bacteria > Latescibacterota > UBA2968 > UBA8231 > UBA8231. The sequence continues at coordinate 58,859 of PBOD01000133.1, forward strand.
GCGGCTACCACAAAGGCACACTCATCATCGCCGACGGCCACCTCGTCGTTCTCGGCGAGCGCGGCAACCTCGCCATCGCCGCGGCCACGCCCGCCGGCTTCACTGCCAAAGCCGAGGCCCAGGTGTTCAAAAGCAGGTGCTGGACCGCCCCGTCCATTGCCGCAGGGCGCATCTACGTTCGCGATGAAAGCGAAATCGTCTGTTTGAACATCACTCCAGGAGCCGGATTGCGATGATCCCATTTAAAACCCTGCTCTCCACGCTGCTTCTGGCATCCGCCGCGCACGCCGCCGATTCGCTCCACGTCGTCGACGAAACCATCGTCACCGGCTCGCGCCTCGAAATCCCCAGCGCCACCACCGCCGCCAAAATTCAACTGCCACTGCGCGAGACCCCATTGAGCATCGGCGTCGTCGATGAGGCACTGATCGAGACCCAGGACGGCGCCACCCTCTCCGACGCACTGGCCAATATCAGCGGCGTCGGCGTCCACACCAATTTCGGCGTCCACGATTTGTTCTACCTGCGCGGCTTCGACTCGTTGGAAAACGGCCTGGTACTAGCCGACGGCGCTCCCGAGCCCGAAGCCACCTTCTACCAGCTCTACAATGTCACTCGCGTCGAGGCACTTAAGGGACCAGGGGCCTTCCTCTACGGCGGCAATCCGCTGTCCGGCACCATCAACATGATCCGCAAGCGGCCCGACCCGGCGGCCAGCTTCGCGCGCGTCAATGCCTCGCTCGGCCGTTACGCAGCGTACCGCGCCACCCTCGACGCCAATCGCACCCTACCCGACCGCGACCTCGCCCTGCGCCTCAACGCGCTATGGCAAGACACCGGTGCCTACCGCGACGACAAGGACAGCCACATCGTGGCCATTAACCCCGCGCTGCGCCTCGGCCTCGGCACGGGCTCCACGCTCAATCTCGACTTCGAGTACCTCACCAGCGCACACAGCGCCGACTCCGGCCTGCCCATCGTCGGCGGCACTCTGCCCGACGTGCCGCACACCCGCTCCTACCAGTCGCCCTACGACCTGTCCGAGCAGACCATCTTGCGCCTTCGCGCCGACTGCGAAGTCCAGCTCGGCACCAACTTCACCCTGCGCGATAAGCTTTATTTCTCTAGTCTCGACTGGCCCTCGCAGGGCACCATCTTCAACGGCGCCTTTCCCAACGCCCAAGGATCGCTCGACCTCGCCCGCACCCTGCTAGATCTCAAAGACGAGCAGGCCATTGCCGGCAACCAGCTCGAGGGCCTGCTCCAGCTCAATACCGGCGGCCTCGACCACCAGTTGCTCTTCGGCCTCGAAGTCGTCCGGCACATCGACGACTTCACCCTCGATGTCGCGCTGCTGTCGTCACAGGACCTTTTTACCCTGAGCACCTCGGTCCCGGCCAACCTTGCAGCCTTGTTCCCCCCCGAAGCCGGCACCGACTCGCTGCGGGTCCCCTTGCCCGACCAGGCCACTACCGGCCGGACTACCGCGACGACCATTGCGCCCTATTTCATCGACCGCATCAGACTCAATTCGCAATTCGACCTGTTCCTGGGCGGACGCTACGACAAAGTCGATTACGAAGACAAGGCCAACACTACAAAGCGCGACTACAGCCAGCTCAGCCCGTTGCTGGGCGCGATCTTCTCACCCGACGACAGGCTCTCGCTCTACGCCAACACCGGCCGCGCCTTTGCTCCGCCCTCGACCCGCGTCCCCGGCCCGCGAGATCCTGAGCAAAGCGCCCAATACGAAGTGGGCGCCAAGGCCCTGCTGCTCAACGGCAAACTCAATGCCCACCTCGCGCTCTTCAACTTATCCAAAGAGAATATTGCCATCCCCGACGACACCGGATTCACCGCCCAGATCGGCGACCAGCGCGCCCGCGGGCTGGAACTCGAACTGCACGCCCGCCCGGCCCAGGGCTGGTACGCTCAAGCTACTTACGCCTATCTCGATGCCGAACTGACGCACTTCCGCGAAATTTTGCCCACGCCAACCGCCGAAGGCCTGGTACCCATGCTCTTCGACCGCTCGGGCAACACCCCGGCCTTTGCGCCGGAACACCTGGCATCGCTGTGGGCGGCGCGCGACTTCGGCGCGGCCCTGACCCTAGCCGCCGGGGCCCGCTACGTCGGCAGCCAGTTCGCCGACGAGGACAATGTCTACCAGATCGACGGCGCACTGACGCTCGACTGCGGCCTGACCTACCGCCGGGAGCCGGCGCTGCTGCGGATCAATCTAGAGAACGTAACCAGTGCCGAATACGAGACCCGCGGTTTTGGCGCCGCCTCGGTGATTCCGGCCACGCCTCTAACCTTCAGGGCAACCCTCGGCTATTCTTTGTGAACCACTGCGAAACGCTCGACCGCACACAACTCGCGAACCACCAGGTAGCGCGCCTGCAGGCACTGCTCGGTCCCGTGCTGGCATCCAACGCCTTCTACCGCGCCAAATTCAACGCGGTGGGTGTATCCAGCCCGGAGGATATCCCCGACTTCGCCGCCTTTCGCCGCCTGCCCATGACCACCCGCGCCGAACTCTCCGCCGACCAGATCGACACCCCACCCTACGGCACCAATCTCACCTGTCCGGCAGCGGAATACACCCGCATCCACCAGACCTCGGGCACCACCGGCCAGCGCCTGCGCTGGCTCGACACCGCCGCCAGCTGGGACTGGTGGGGACGCTGCTGGGCGCAGGTCTACAGCGGCGCCGGCATCACCGCTGCAGACCGGATTTTCTTCGCTTTCTCCTTCGGGCCCTTTATCGGCTTTTGGAGCGGCCACGAGGGCGCCCGCCACATGGGCGCACTGATCGTCCCCGGCGGCGGCATGTCGTCGGAACAACGCCTCGACGCCATCGTCGAAAACGAAATCACGGCCCTGGTCTGTACCCCGACCTACGCGCTGCATCTGGGCGAAGTCGCGCGCGCCCGCAGCCTCGATCTGGCCGCCAGCAGCGTCCGCACCACCGTCCACGCCGGCGAGCCGGGTGCCAACCTGCCCGCGACACGCCGAATGCTCGAACAAACCTGGGGCGCCCGCGCCTACGACCACGCCGGAGCAACAGAGGTCGGCGCCTGGGGCTTCGATTGCCAGGAGCAGTCCGGTCTGCACCTGAATGAAGGCGAGTTTATCTGCGAAGTCATCGACCCCGACAGCGGCGCGCCCGCCGACGAAGGCGAACTGGTCATCACCAACCTCGGCCGCACCGGGATGCCAGTGATCCGCTATCGCACCGGCGACCGGGTGGCCCTCGACCGCCGGCCCTGCGCCTGCGGCCGCAGCTTCCACAGGCTCGCGGGCGGGGTTATCGGCCGCGTCGATGACGCGCTGCTGATCCGCGGGGTGGTCGTCTACCCCAGCGCCATCGAAAATGTGGTGCGGCGCTTTCCCGCCGTGGGCGAATTCGCCGTCGATATCCACCGGCGCCAGGCCCTCGACGAACTGGAGCTGCGCGTCGAACTCAAAAGCGGCGCTACGACCGCCGACGAAATCGCGCAGGCGCTTGCGCACCACCTCGGCCTCCGCGCCGCCGTCGCGGTCGCCGCCCCGGATTCGCTGCCGCGCTTCGAACTCAAAGCGCGGCGCTTCACCGACCACAGGAGCCCAAAATGAGCGATGTCATCGTCGTTGGTGGCGGCCCCGCCGGCAGCACCGTAGCCGCCCTGGTGGCGGAATCCGGACGCGGTGTCCAGATCTTTGAGCGCACGCAATTCCCGCGCTTCGCGATCGGCGAATCGCTGATGCCCGACACCTACTGGACCTTCAAGCGGCTCGGTATGCTCGACAAGCTGAAGCAGAGCGCCTTCCCGCGCAAACACAGCGTGCAATTCTTCGGCCAGTCGGGCCGCAGCTCGGCGCCGTTCTACTTCTCGGACAACAACCCGCACGAAAGCTCGGTGACCTGGCAGGTCCAGCGCGACGAATTCGACGCCATGATGCTGCAAAACGCCGCTGAGAAGGGCGCGCAGGTGCACCGCGGCGCGCGGGTCTTGGAAGTCCTCTTCGACGGCGATAAGGCCACCGGCGTGCGCGCCAAGCTCGCCGACGGCGCAACCCGCGAATTCGCCGCCAGGGTAGTCGTCGATGCCACCGGCCAGAGCGCGTTGATCGGCCGCAAGCTCAAGCTCACCACCCCTGAACCGCAATTGAAAAAGGGCTCGATCTACACCCATTTCGCCGGCGGGCAGCGCGACGAGGGCATCGACGAGGGCGCAACCCTGATCCTCCACACCGAAAACCGCGACTCCTGGTTCTGGTACATACCCCTGCCCGACGACAAGGTCTCGGTCGGCGTGGTCGGCGATATGAGCTACTTGCTCCAGGGCCGCAAGGAGGATCCGCAGCAAATCTTCGCTGAGGAACTCGCCAAATGCGCCCCCATACAGGAGCGGCTGCGCAGCGCCGAACAACTAATGCCGGTGCGGACCACCAAGGACTTCTCCTATCGCGCCAGCCGCATCGCCGGCGAGGGCTGGGTGCTGGTCGGCGACGCCTTCTGCTTCCTGGATCCCATGTACTCCTCAGGCGTCTACCTCGCCCTCAAGTCGGGCGAGATGGCCGCCGACGCCATCGCCGCGGCCTTCGACAAGGACGACTTCTCCGCCGCACAACTGGGCGGGTTCGGCCCCGAATTGATCCGCGGGATGGAAGCGGTACGGCGCATGGTCTACGCCTTCTACTCGCAGGACTTCAGCTTCGGTAAATTTCTCAAAAAATACCCCGAGTGCACACAGGGAGTAATCGACGTGCTCAGCGGCAATCTCTTCAGCGAACATGTCGAGCCGATTTTCGGACCGATGGGCCAGATGTGCCAGATGCCCAACGACACCGCCTTGACGGGATGACATCCCCTTGCCTTTTATAGGCCTATTGCGAACTCCATCAGGCGCCGTGATCCCGCAGGCCGCAGGTGGCGGTTGCACCCACCGCAACGGCCGTCTACCGGTCAAAGACGCCTGCCACCTCTACTGCTGGAGCCTCAATTGACCACGCGCCGCTTGCTCTATCTGGGGCTCTTCGTGCTCTATCTGCTCCACAACGACCTCTGGCTCTGGGACGACGCCGATCTGGTACTGGGCCTGCCCGTAGGCCTGCTCTACCACGTGGCCTACTGCCTCGCCGCCACCGGGCTGATGGCGCTGCTGGTCAACTACGCCTGGCCCTCCGAACTCGACGCGGAAGAAGAACGCAGCGCATGACCACCGCGATCATCCTGGCCTACCTCGGGCTAGTACTCGCCATCGGCATGCTGTCCAACCGCTTGTTGCGCAGCACCGGCGAGGACTACTTCATCGCCAGCCGCTCGATCGGCCCCTTCCTGCTGCTGATGTCGCTCTTTGGCACCAATATGACCGCCTTCGCCATTTTGGGCGCCTCGGGCGAGTCCTACCACCGGGGCATCGGCGTCTTTGCACTGATGCCCTCGGCCTCGGCGCTGGTCATACCCGCAGTGTTCTTTTTTGTCGGCACCCGCGTCTGGGCATTGGGCAAGCGCCACAACTTCCTGACCCAGGTCCAATACTTCCGCCGCCGCTGGGATTCAGACGGGCTGGGCCTCTTGCTCTTTGTCGCGATGATCGCGCTGCTGATCCCCTACTTGCTGATCGGTGTGATGGGCGGCGGTCTCACGCTGGCCCAGATCACCAAGGGCCAGATTCCGCAATGGGCCGGTGGGCTGCTGATCTGTCTGGTGGTGCTGGTCTACGTCAGCTGCGGCGGTATGCGCGGTACCGCCTGGGCCAACGCCTTTCAGACCCTGGTATTTATGGTCCTGGGTGCAGTGACCTTTTTCGTTATTGTCGACAAACTCGGCGGCTTTGACCAGGCCCTGGCCACGGTTGCAGCGCAACACCCCGAACTGCTGATCAGGGGCAACCAGATCAGCCCGCTCAAACTGCTAACGTACACCTGCATTCCACTATCAGTGGGTATGTTTCCCCACCTCTTCACCCACTGGCTCACCGCCCGCAGCGCCCGCACCTTCCGCTATCCGCTGATTTTGTATCCCCTGTGCATCGCCATCGTCTGGATCCCCAGCGTGCTCCTTGGCATATTCGGCCACATCGACTTCGCCGGTCTCAAAGGACCCGAGGCCAATTCGATACTGGTCAAGCTGATCGACTTGCACGCCCCCGGCGTCCTCGCCGGACTGCTCGCCGCCGGGGTTTTTGCCGCGATCATGTCCTCGCTCGACTCACAGGTCCTGTCGATCAGCAATATGTTCACCCAGGACGTAGTGCGTCACTACCGCCGCAGCCGGACGCTGAGCGAGCGCGAGCAGGTTTTGTGGGGCCGCCTCTTCGTCTTTTTCATCTTCGCCATCACCTACGCGCTGTCGCTGGTCACTGCGCGCAGCATCTTCTCCCTCGCCATCTGGTCCTTCACCGGCTTCGCCGCGCTCTTCCCGGTGGTCGTCGCCGCGCTGTTCTGGAAGCGCAGCACCAGGGAGGGCGCCATCGCCTCAATCATCACCGTCGCAGTGCTGTGGTCCTACTTCTTCTTCCAGGGCTGGCAGGTCCCCGGTTACACCGTCGGCATGACCGGCGCGATGCCCGTAGCGGTGATTCTGGCCGCCTCGACCGCGGCCATGATCATCGTCTCGCTGTTGACCGAACCGCCCGACGAAGAGATCGTCGCCCAATTCTTCTGAATATGCGCGTAGCCTATATCGCCGCCGGCGCCGCCGGCATGTACTGCGGCACCTGTATCCACGACAACACCCTCGCCGCCGCGCTCAGGCGCCAGGGCGTCGACGTGGCGCTGATCCCGACCTACACGCCCTTGCGCACCGACGAGGAAGGCGTGGCGCTCAACCGCGTCTTCTACGGCGGTATCAATGTCTATCTGCAACAGAAGTGGTCGCTATTCCGCCACACGCCGCGCGCGGTCGATCGCCTGCTCGACAGTCCGCATCTGCTCGGCTCGCTGGGGCGCTTCAGCGCGTCGACCAGCGCCGCCGATCTGGGGGCTCTCACCGTCTCCGTACTCCAGGGTGAAGAGGGCCGCCAGCACAAGGAACTCGAGCGTCTAGTGGCCTGGCTAAAATCCGACTTCAAACCCGATGTCGTCCACTTGACCAACGCGATGTTCGCCGGCATGGGGCACCGGCTCAAGCAAGCCTTGTCCGTACCCGTCTTCTGCGGCCTCCAGGGCGAGGACATCTTCTTAGAACAGCTCATCGAGCCCTTTCGCACCCAGGCCCGCGACATCCTGCGGCAACGGGCAGCCGATATCGATGCCTTCATCGCCCCCTGCGCCTACTACCAGCACCACATGGCCGACTTTATGCAGTGCGACCCCGAACGCATCCGCGTAGTACCGCTCGGCCTCAACCTCGACGGCCACGGCAAGGCGCCGGCCAGAGCCGATCGCCCCCGCAGCATCGGCTATCTGGCCCGCATCTGCCCCGAAAAAGGCTTCCACCTGCTCGTAGACGCCTTCAAGATCTTAAAAGACCAATCCGACTTCGCCGACCTGCGCTTAGAAGCCGCCGGCTATCTCGGCCCCCGCGACCGGTCCTACTACGCCGCCCAGGAACGGAAAATCCGCTCCTGGGACCTCTCCGCCACCTTCGCCTACCGCGGCGAAGTAGACCGCGAGCAAAAAATTCAATTCCTCTCCAACCTCGACATCTTCTCCATGCCCACCACCTATGCCGAACCCAAGGGCCTATCGATCCTCGAAGCCCTGGCCAACGGCACCCCCGTAGTCCAACCCAATCACGGCACCTTCCCCGACCTGATAGCAGCCACCGGCGGCGGCCTGCTCTTCCGCCCCCATTGCACAGAGGCTCTGGCCGAAAACCTGGCCCGTCTTCTCCGCGACCCATCCCTGTGCCAGCAGCTGGGGCGCAGCGGCCAAAAAGCCGTTCACGCCAATTACCACGACGACGCCACCGCGCAAGCCACGTACAATATCTACCAACAGTACGCCAATGTCTAGTACCTACCCTCGCTCCCCTGATTTCCGTTTATTACTCCCCGAGCCGTGCGCTAGACGCAGTCCAAAGGCCAGCCCAAAACAACAAAACCGAAAGGACCACCACCCATGACCTGGCTGATCTTCGCCCTCCTCACCGTCGCCAGCTGGGGCCTCTACGGCGTCCTGCTCCACACCGGCCAACTCGCCATGACCGATCCCGAAAACGGCCGCTACAAAGCCTTTCTCTTCGTCGGGCTCGCCTATCTTCTCACCGCCGTCTTCGGGTCCCTCGTCGTGCTCTACTTCAACGGCGCCAACTGGGCCTATCCCGCCAGGGGCGTCCTCTGGTCCACCGCCGCCGGCATCGCTGGTGCCATCGGCGCGCTGGGCGTCCTGCTCGCCTTCGGCGCCAAGGGATCGCCCACCGTAGTGATGTCGATCGTCTTTGCCGGCGCGCCCATCGTCAACGCCGTCTTCGCGACCCTGGCACACCCGCCCGCCGGCGGCTGGGCCGCGGTGCGCTGGCCTTTCGTACTCGGCATCGTGCTCGCCGCCCTGGGCGGTTGTCTAGTAACCTTTTTCCGCCCGGGCAACTGACGTGCCCGCCGCGTTCCGCACCCATCGTCGCGTCGAATGGGCCGACACCGACAAAGCCGGCATCGTCCACTTCGCGCGCTTCTTCGTCTTTATCGAAACGGCCGAACACGAATTCTGGCGCTGGCTGGGTCTGAGCGTACACACAGAAATAGACGGCGATATCATCAGCTGGCCGCGCCTTAGCGCCGACTGCGAGTACTTGCGCCCCGTCTCCTTCGAGGACGAGCTCGACATTCACCTGCAGATCGCCAAAATTGGCAACAAATCCCTGAGCTACACCTGTGACTTCTACTGTGCGGGCGAGCCCATCGCCCGCGGTCGGCTCACAATCGCCTGCTGCGTCTGCAACCCCGGCGAGAAAATCCGCGCCGTCGCCATCCCGGGCCCCATCGCCGCCAAACTCCAGGGCTGAGCCATGGCCATCGCCCTCGCCCTGAGCAACGTCCGCAAGCACTTTAGCCGCGGCGACCAAACGATCGAGATCCTGCGCGGAATTTCCCTGACCGCCGAGGTCGGCCAATCGCTGGCCGTAGTCGGACCATCGGGCTCGGGCAAGAGCACCTTGCTGCACCTTCTGGGCACGCTCGAAGCCCCCGACGCGGGCCAGATCGCCATCGGCGGCCAGGATCCCAATGCCCTGAGCGAACCCGAGCTCGCCCGCTTTCGCAACGAGCACATCGGCTTTGTTTTCCAGCAGCACCACCTGCTGCCCCAGTACTCGGCGTTGGAAAATACCCTCCTGCCCACGCTGGCTTTTCCCAGTGATCGCGATCACCGACCCCGCGCCCGCGATCTGCTCGCCGCAGTGGGCCTAGCCGGACGCATCGACCACCGCCCCGGCGAACTTTCCGGTGGCGAGTGCCAGCGAGTGGCGGTCGCCCGCGCGCTAATCAACCGCCCTGGTCTCTTGCTCTGCGACGAGCCCACCGGCAGCCTCGACCGCCAGACCGCGACGACCGTCGCCGACCTGCTCTTCACTTTGCACCGCGCCGAGGACACCTTGCTCGTCGTCGTCACCCACGATCCCGAACTGGCCGCCCGCTGCGACCGCCGCCTAGAGCTCAGCGAGGGCTTGTGCGTCGAAGCCTGATCCACTACTGGCGCGTCCACCTCGGGCTGCTGCTCGGCGCCGGCGTGGCCGCCACCGCACTGACCGGAGCGCTACTGGTCGGCGACTCGGTGCGCGGCAGCCTGCGCGATCTGGCACTCGACCGCCTGGGGCGCATCGGCTATGCGCTGACGACCACGCGCTTTTTTCGCGCCGAGCTAGCCACCGGCCAGACCGCCCCCGCAATCCTCCACAACGGCTCCGCCCGCCACGCCGACTCCGGCGCCCGCGCCGCGCGCGTGCAGATCCAGGGCATCAACGCAAATTTCACCGCGCTCTTCCCACAAGGCGGTAACGCCCTGTGGGCCAATCTGCAAAAACAACCGGGGCAGACCTTTCCGCCTATCGCCATCAACTCGTCGCTGCAACGCGAGCTCGGCGTCCGGATGGGCGACGCTGTCTTGCTCTCGCTCGCCCGTGAAAGCCAAGCACACCGCGAGGCGCTCTTCGGCCGCAGCGACGATATTGTCGCCACTCTGCGAACCACCGTCGCCGCGATCCTGCCCGACCGCGGCCCCGGGCGCTTCGGGTTGCGCCCGCACCAACACCTGCCCCTCAATGCCTATATCGACCTCGGCACATTGCAAGGCGCCTTAGACCAGCGCGGCAAGGTCAACGCCCTGCTGGCCGCGGTAGACCAGCCATTGGCCGCACCGCAAAAAGCGCTGTCCCGCCGGCTCACTCCCGCCGACTTTGACCTGGCCCTCACCCCCACTGCAAACTATGTCGCGATTGAGAGCAAGCGCTTTGTCCTCACCGCACCCACCGCTGCGGCGGTGGCAAGCGCCGCAGCCGAGGTCGGCTTGCGCACCAGGCGCTACCTTACCTACCTCGCCAACGCCATCGTCGTCAACGGCCAATCGGTTCCCTATTCGACCGTCACCGCCCTCGACGATCCCGCCGGCCTGTATCTGGCGAACGGCCAACCCGCGCCCGCCCTCGCCGCCGGCGAAATCTACCTCGATGCCTGGACCGCCCGCAATCTGGCGGCGACACCGGGTGATAAGGTATCGCTGTCCTATTATGTCGTCGGGCCGCGCGAAGAGCTCTCCACCGCCGCGGCCCGCTTCGTCCTCAAGGGCATCGTGCAAATGCGCGGCCTCGCCGTCGATCGCACGCTGACCCCCAAATACCCCGGCCTGCAAGACGAGCACGACATCTCCGCCTGGGACGCGCCCTTCCCCATCGACATGGACGCGATTCGCCCCATCGACGAAGCCTATTGGGACGACTACGGCGCCGCCCCCAAGGCCTTTGTCTCGGCGCGGGACGGCGAGCGACTCTGGCGCAGCCGCCACGGCGCACTGACCGCGCTGCGCCTCCACCCCGCGCCGGCTGACCTCGATCCCCTGCGGCAAAGCCTCGTCCAGCGGCTGCCCCGTGGCGATTTAACCTTTCGCCCCGTGCGACAGCAAGCCCTCGCCGCCGCGAGCGGCGCCACCGATTTCAGCGGCCTCTTTATCGGCTTCAGCTTCTTCCTGATCCTCGCCGCCGCCCTGCTGGTCGTCCTACTGGGCAAATTCAATCTCGAGCAACGAGTGCGCGAAGTCGGCCTGCTGCTGGCCGTGGGCTATCCGCTCGCCGCAGTGCGCCGCCGCTTCCTCGCCGAGGCCATCACACTGACCGGTCTCGGTGCCCTGCTCGGCCTGGGCGGTGCCCAACTCTACGCGCACCTGCTGCTGGTCGGTCTGCGCACCTGGTGGCTGGAGGCCGTGGGCACGCCCTTCCTGCACCTCCACATCCACTGGGTCAGTCTCGGCATCGGCTTTGTCGCCACCCTGTTACTGATCTCCGCGACCCTCTGGCGCAGCATCCGCCACTTTCACCGCATCCCCGCCCGCGCCCTACTCGCCGCTCAACTCGACACCCCCGCGCCCACCGCACGCAACCGAGCCCCGGCCCTGGCCGCGTGCGGCCTGGGCCTGGCGCTCGCTCTGGGTATGGCCGCCGGCTCCGTCGCCGCCACTGCCGCGGTGCCGCTATTTTTCGCTAGCGGGACCGCCGCACTGCTGGCGCTTTTGGCGCTCTTCACCGCCCGCCTGCGCGTGGCGCAGAGCCGGCCGGGCTCGCGCCGCAGCATGGGTCTGCTCAACAGTGCCCGCAAACCCGGCCGCAGCGCCCTCTGCACCGCGCTGATCGCCAGCGCCACCTTCGTCATCGTCGCGGTCGGCGCCAATCGCCGCGTCGAGTGGCAAAGCGATCCGGGCGCCGGCGGCTTTCCCCTCATCGCCGCGGCAGACATCCCCCTGCACGGCGACCTCAATACCACCGACGGCCGCTTTGCCGTCGACCTACCCGCCAACCTGCATGCGCGCTTCTTCCCCTTCCGCGTATTGCCCGGCGAGGATATAAGTTGTCTCAACCTCTACCAGCCACAGGCCCCGCGCGTCCTCGGCGCACCAGCCGACTTCATCGCCCGCGGCGGTTTTCCCTTTCAGCGCATACTCGACCCCACACCAGAAGAAGAAACCAATCCCTGGCTGGTACTCCACCGCGACCTCGGCCCGGGCGTAGTCCCCGCCATCGGCGACTTCAACTCGACGCAGTGGATCCTGCACAAAAGTCTGGGTGAGGATATACTCATTAGCGACGAAAACGGCGATCCGCTGGCCCTGCGCCTGGTCGCCCTGGTCAAGGGCAGCCTCTTCCAGGGCGAACTGCTCATCGCCGAAGACCGCTTCACCACCCACTTTCCCGCCCGCAGCGGCTACGGCCACTTCCTGATCGAGACCGACGCGCCCGACAGCCTGGCCGCGACACTGGAAAAAGCACTCGCGCCCTACGGCCTCGACGCCACGTTGAGCGCGGCGCGACTCCAGGCCTTCCACGCCATCGAAAACACCTATCTCGCTACCTTCCAAACCCTCGGTGGTCTCGGCCTCGTGCTCGGCACGCTGGGGCTGGGCATACTCCTGCTCCGCAATGCCCTGGAGCGCGGCGGCGAGCTCGCGACGATGACCGCCTGCGGTTTCCGCCGCATCCACCTGAGCGCGCTGCTATTGTACGAAAATGGATTCCTGCTACTGGCCGGATTGGCGATGGGGACGGGTGCCGCTCTGATCGCGGTGGCACCACGGCTATTCGACTCGGCGCCGTTTCCGTGGGCGTCGCTGAGCACATCGCTCGCACTTGTGCTGGCGACGGGTCTGCTAACGAGTTTGCTGGCCGTGCGCCTGGCGTTGCGCCGACCTTTGCTGGCGCTATTGAAGGGAGATTAGCACAGGCCCGTCGGCAGCGGGGCCGCAAAGTGGAAGTGCTGTCCCCGGGGGTCGCACAGACTCAGCCGATGGGCGTGGAGCTGGTAGCCCAAATCGCCGGGCAGAGCGTCGAGATCTTTAACTCGCCCCCCTGGCGCGTAGAGCGGATCACCGAGCAGCGGGGCGCCGATCGCCGCCAGGTGAATGCGGATCTGATGCGGGCGGCCCGTGCGGATCGCGACCTCAAGCAGATGGCCGTCGGCCCCGCGCCGCAACAGGCGATAGTCACTACAACTGGGCAGGCCCTGCGGATCGGCGCACCACAGTCGACCCAGCCGCGGATGCGCCAGCGCCCCGATCGGCACTTCGATGCGCCCCTCCGGCGCCAACTCGGCCGCGACCGTGCGGCAGCGGTAGATCTTTTTAGTCGCCTTCCCATCGTCGCGCAGAGCCGCGCTCAACCACGCCCGACTCCAGCCCCGGCGCGCGCAGACCAGCAAGCCCGACGTGCCGCGCCCCAACCGATGCACCGGACGCGGCGTCGCGGCGGGCCAGCGCCGTTCCAGCAATCTGAGCAGGGTGTGTTCGAGAAAGCCCCCCGCCGGCATGACCGGCAGCCCGGAGGGCTTGTCGACGACCAGCAAATCGCCGTCGTCGTGAATAGTGTCAAAATGCAGCGGCACCGCTGGTTCGCACCAGGGCGGGCGGTGCCAGACCAGTTCGTCTCCCGCCACCAGCAGCCGATCGTTGCGCGGGCACGCGCCATTGTGCTCGATCTCGCCGGCGGCCAGGCGCTGGCGCCAGCGCGCGCTATCCGAATGGCGGTAATTCCGGCTATAGTAGCTGGTAATCGACAGCCCCGCCGCCTCAGGCCCCACGCGATCCCGATAAGACCAGCCCCGATTCACAATGGGCTTTCCGCGTTGTGCCACTGCTCCTGCACCTACTCCCCGATACAGTACAGATGCGTCTCCGTGCGAATATAAATTCGCCCCTCCGCGATCGCCGGCGACGACAGCGTATAGCCCCCGTCTAGTTCGTTGGTCGCCAGTACTTCGAACTCCGGCCCCGCCCTGAGCACCGTGGTCACCCCGTTCTCGTTGAGCGCGTAGAGCTTGCCGTCTGCGATCACCGGTGACGCGCTAACCGAACCCTGCGCCAGGCGCTCTGGGCCCCATAGCACCTCGCCGGTCCCGGCGTCGAGGCAGGTCGCGCGACCGCGGTCGTCAATCATAAAAAAATGGCGCCCGTCGCTGACTGCCGACGGCACATCCGGCGTCCCCGCTCCCGCAAAGGTCCACACCCTGTGGCTCTCGCTGATATCGCCCTCGCCGCCGGCCTTGAGCGCCAAGACCGGATTGCGACGACTGGTCGCGTAGACCATCCCATCGACAACTACCGGCGTCCCCACCACCCGATAATTCCACTCCTTGCCCGGATTCAGCCCCCCCGAACGCCAGATCTCCGCACCCGTCCGCGCATCGTGCCCGGTTACGTAGTCGCCACCGGAAATCACGATCTGGGGCTGACCGTCGTAGACCAGCGGCACCGGGGTGGTATAGGCATCGGGCGACTCGCCCACCGCGTCGGTCGCCCGCTCGTGATGCCATCGCACCTCGCCGCTGGCCGCGTCGAAGGCCATCACATAGGACGGGTCGTCGGTATTCATCCCGTGCAAGACCTCGACGTAGAGCGCACCATCGTACAATAGCGGCGACGACGCATAGCCCCACATCAACCCAAAAGCCCCGTGCTCCTGCTGTAAATCGTAGTGCCAGAGTTCCCCACCCTCCATATCGAAGGCCCGGATCATCCCCGTGCCTGAGATCACCAGCACCCGCTCGCCGTCGGTGACTGGCGATGGCGTGGTGTTGTTGTGCTTGCGCCAGTAGGCGTTGCCCTCGTCGATAGTCCGCTGCCACAACACGCTCCCATCCGCGGTCGATAGACAACCCAGCAATAGTTTCTCGCCGCCCTGGATCTCCTCGCCCGAATTGGGCGAAGTCAAAAAGACCCGGTCTCCCCACACCACGGGCGTTCCCCCGCTCCACGACGGCAATTTCTTGCGCCAGACGACATTCTGCTCCAAACTCCAACTCGTCGGCACGCCCTTAGCCGAACTGAGCCCGTTGTGGTCGGGCCCGCGCCACTGCGGCCAGTACTGGGACCTAGCATCGGCAACAACTGCTACCAACAACAACGACAAGGCGAGCGCAATCTTCTGCATTACCCGTTCTCCTCGGACGCGTAGTAAAGTCTCGATATTTGCTTCGCAGAGGTCTGGTCGCCGGACCAAATTCGGAATGCCTCCCGATCTCGTGGACGCCCCCCCGGCTCAGCGGAAGTGCTTGCGCACCGCGAGCACCAGAAAAAACGCCATGACCAGGCCGCCGAGAAAAGCTTCGATCGACGCAATGGTCCGCGCCGCCCCTTCATAGACCTGGTCGGAATAGCCCAGCGAAAAGAAGACCTTCGCGCTGAAAATCGCGCAATGGAGGAAATCGACCGCATTCTCCACCAGACCGACCTCGGACGAAAAGCCCAATAACACGTCGATCCCACCCGGACCAGAGGAACCNCGGACGCCGTAATAAGAGTAAAATCNCCCGCTAATGAGAACGATGACAAGCGCCAGGCCGAATACCCGNAGCGGCTTCTCGCCATAACCGCACACCAGGTCCACGAGCATCGACCACAACCACNCCACCNAACCCCGGGGCATCAACTTGCGCTGCATCTCCATCTCGCNCATAAACAGCCGGCTGGCCATTTTTNCGTCGCGATTGCGTGCGTAGACCCGGCCCAGATGTTGATAAACCAATAGCGCCTCGCGNTAAAACTNGNAGGCCTGGTGCTCCTTGCCCTTGCGCTCGGCGGCGGCGCCGAGCTTTTCGTTCAATACGGCCTTGCCCCAATCGACCCGGTCCATCTTGGCGCCGCGCAGTTGTACGCCCATGAGATTGGCGTCCTGTATATTGACCTGGCTNANCCGCGCACGCGATAGGTCGGTCTTGACCAAATTGGCATCTTTGAGNNNGACATTGGTCAGTCGCGCCTTNTTTAAATTGGCGTGGAANAGGTCGGCATTGCTCAGATCCACCNCCTTGGACCCGCCCAGCTTGATCCCCTCCAATTGGGCATAGCGCAGCTTGATCCCCTCTAAATACCGGTGGCTGCGCGCCCACTCCTGCAGCCGGTCCTTGATATCCGGACTCTCCTTGTTCGCCGCGGGATCGTGCCAGAAGCAGAACTGGCCCCGACCCTCGATCTCCGACGTGCAGCGCTTGCCGTCGCGATAGGCGTAGGTGCATTGGCCTTCCCGGNGCTTAGCCGTACCCACTTTTACNTCCAGTTTGTCTACTGCANAAAAANATTATANCAAATAAACCGGAGTATTTAANACACGCATAGCANAAATGTATTCTTCCGCGNATTCCTGCTCGTCAGAAGCTGCTGCACGTGGGATCATTGACATAGCGCCGGGTCTCCAGATCGAGCAAGACCTCAGTCCCGGGCGGCAGATCGACCTGCATTCGCGTGGCATCGACCACCGCACTGCGTTCCTCTACGGCCAGCGGCGGGGCCGCATAGGTGCCGGCATAGCCGCCGAGCCAACCCGGATATTCGCTGGTCCGCGCCTGGTATTTGACTGCGCCGAAGCGATGCTCGCCGAAGGCCCCAGCCTGGAGCACCAGCGAGCGCCCGGCCACCGGACTGAGATTGACCAACCGCACCACTGCGCGATCGGCNGTCAGATTTTCGACCAGNGCGCCCACGTCCTCGGGCAGACCCGGTCGCCTGCGCTCGGCGTCGAAGTAGCGCAGCCGCACGTGTAATANGCCTCCGTTGTAAATCGGCTGTGGGCCGCCCAGCGTCTGCTGAATCAATGCCTCGGAAGACACCGGATTGCCCCACTGCCAGTGATGGATGTGGTGGCGGGTACCGACGTCTTTATCCTCGCGTACCTGCGCGGCACGGCGGCACACCAATTGNTGACTGGCCTGCAACATCCGCTCGGGATANGCCGGATTCTCCCCGGCCAAAAAGCGCACCCAGGGCGGCTCGTGCCCCGAGTCCTCCTTGTTGTGGAAGGGAAAGACCTCGTCCCAGTCGAAGGCCTCCTGCTGACGCACCCTTTCCATCCGTTCCCAATCGCCNTCGTCCATCGACAGATTCCACAGCGCGACCATATAGACCGGCGAGATCGGCTGCCAGTCGAACCACCCGGCGTCGCCATAGCGATAGGGCACGAGGAACGTCTCNTGGCGGTCCATAGCCCGGAACTGGCTCTGCCAGCGCTCGCTGACGCTCATCTCCTCCCCGCGCACATCGCGCATCTCGCCCAATTCCAGAATTCTGTCCATCTGCCGCCTCGGCAATTCGAGATAGTCCTTGTCGCGGGTCAGCAAAAAGGCGCTGGCCGCCGCGTCGAGCGTGGCTTTCTGCAACGTCAAAAAGCCGTGCGGAAAAGTCCAGCCATAGCGCCCGCCGTACCACTTGCCGGCGCAGTATTCGCCGACCTGGCCCGAGTGCCCGACATTGTCGGGCAGCAGTCCATCGTTGGCCCGCGCTCGCGCGACCCAAGCGTCGGTGTATTCGACCACCCAATCGCGGTACTTCTCCTCACCCGTCAGCAAAAAGGCGTTGGCCACCAGCGAGGTAATCGACAGATTGGTCGGCGTATCGCCCATCCGCCAGCGATCGAAAAGCGCCTGCCCCATCCGCCGCGCCTTATCGGGATCGGCCAAATCCTGCACGCTGTCGATGCCCTCGAGATCGAAGAAGGGCAGGCTATAGACCTCCATGCTGCCGCCCAACGGGTTATAGCTCTGGTTGGCGCGCTGCTCCAAAGGCGCGTAGTAGGGGCCCTTGCTGCCGTTGAGCCCCGAAAGCACGATCTGGTGCTCGAAGTCGTAGTTTTGCGCCTCCGGGTCTTCGTTCAAATAAAAGCCGGCGAAACGCCGCGCCCGCTCNCGCCTTCGCGCCTGCTCGGGGTCGGCCAGACTCAGGTGGTAGAAGAACACGTCCCACTCCGACTGGTGCATCTGGTCTTCGCGAATGCCGTACTCCTTATACACCGTGCCCAGCCGCGTCAACTGGCGCGTCACCGCCTCCCACTGGCGCTCGGCCAGCGCCAGCAAGTGGTCGCCGCCACCCATCATATAGACCAGCGGCCAGTTAAAGAAGGGCTCGTAGAAGTCGTCGGGGCTGCCGCCGCCCCACTCGTCGTCCCAGATNAATTCGCCGTCTGCGCGCGTGAAGTGGTCGAGAAAGGGCTGTACCGACTGGTCCATCGCGCTCAACAGCCGCCGCTGCCAGGCGGCCCAATCTACGGGCGTCGAGATCGGCGTCGTCGCTTGTACTCGCATCATGGTCAACTCCCTCTAACGGATGCCGGGGATAAACTGCACAGTAGGGTCGCCGTACTCGTTGCCGGCGCGGTCTTCACCGCGGGCCAGATAGACCGCGTGCTTTAATTGCGGATGGTCGCCCAGCACCTCCACCCACGTCGGCATATAGCGCATGGTGTAACCGCAGCGCCTCTGGGTGCTGGTATTGGGATTGGAGCCGTGGACTATTTTGGCGTGGTGGATATGGCACTGGCCGGCTTTGAGTTCGAGGTCGACCACCCGGGTCTGGTCGACCTGCTCGGGTACGATCTCGCGCCCGAAGACGTGGGTTTGCGGATCGACGGGTTCGTAGTCGGAAAAGCCGTGGCTGTGAGTGTCGGACACCACCCGCATACAGCCGTTTGCGCGCGTTGAATCATCGATGGCCAGCCACACCGTCAGCACCTCCTGCTCGCTGAGCCTGGGCGCCCAGTAGGCNGAGTCCTCGTGCCAGGGCACGCGCCTGCCGTCGCCGGGCGGCTTGCTAATAAAGTGGCTCGACCACAGNGCGATATCGGGACCAATAAAGGNCTCGACGAAATCGAGNACCTCGTCGGCCAATAGCCACTCGAAGAGCTCTGGGTGCTCAAAGTGCGGCACGTCCATGCCCTCGGGCCGCTTGCCCGCGGGCAAATCAGCCAGCAGGCCCTCGAACAAAGCCTTGAGCCGCTGGAATTTCTCCGCGGNGAACAGGGGGTGTTGGTAAGTGAAATAGCCGTGGTCGTGGTAGAACTGCACGTCGGCGTCATNGACGCGCAGCGGATGGGTAGCGCTCATTGCCGAGCCTTNCTCCTTTCTCGCCTGGGTCCGGCCCCAATNTACGCAACCGCCCGCAGACCGACAATTCGCTACCCGTGCAGGACCGGATGCCCTCCGCCCTTGAACCACACGACATCCACCCCAAAGGACAGGAACACGCCGACNAAGAAGCCCACCGCCAGCCCGACAAAGAACGGCTTGAGCCGCTGGTAGAGCGCCACGCCGCCGAAGCGCAGCACCAATCGCTTGCACAGCCAGGCGACAAAGACCGAAAAGGCGATGCGTTTGACCATCCAGGTCGAAGCCACCGCCAGCCCCACCGGGTGCAGCGGCCACCAGGGCAGCCGATAGTGTAGAAAGGTCAACGCCAGATAGGCCAGCGCCCCACTGCCGAAAATGCCCANTTTATCCCAATCGGTCGGCGCCGGATCGCGCATCTGCTGAGTGGCCCAATCGAAGGCGCGCCCCCCGGCGCCACCCGACGCGTTGAAAAACCACGAGCGCAGATTGGCGGCCCCGTAATCATAGCACAGGTAGATCATAAAACAGGAGGTCACGGCAAAGCTGACCACCACCGCCAACCCGATCGCCAACGCCAGGCCGCCCTGGCGACGGTGGGTGTAGTAATCGTGTAGCTTGAGCGCGTTGGCCGCCGACGGCATAAAGGTCGACTGCACGTCGCTGCACCAGGCGAAGGTCAGCGCCAGCGCCACTACATTTTGCGGTCCCAGCCCCGAACCGAGCATCGCCGTAACCATCCCCTGTGCGCTCATCGGCGTCGTCAAATAGTACATTCCCGCCTGTACTACCAATCGCGTAATACCCAGGAATATCGTCATCGCCCCTGCCATATAGAGCGCTGCCAGGTGCAACTCCAGCCCCGACCGCCACAACCACCAGAGGATAAACGCCAGCCCTGCCAGCCCGCCGCAAACCGCCACCCGGTAACTGACCATCTCATCGCGATCATCGATCCATCCCTCACGCCCCCACGCCGTTCGCCACACCGCCAGCAGATGGTCTCGCGCCATCCACAGGCTCCAGCCCACCATCGCCGCGAAGGCCCCCCACGACTGCCACGACAGCGGGGTCCAGCTATACACATAGGGGTCACCGCGCAGATTGAGGATGCCCGCCTGTTGTACAAATCCCCATTCGACGAGGTAGAACAGATGGAAAAACCAGATGCTGAACGATATGGCGGTGGGCACCAGGTACATGAAACCGATTACCGGGAAGTAGATCAACAGGTTGATCACTGGCACGTGCGGAAAAATCTGCACCGGCCAATCGCGAAATACCGGCACCTGTACCAGCGCGGGAGAGAAATAGCCAGGCACATTGAACAGAATCAGCCCACAGGGGATGGCGAAGCCAATCCAGAACGCCCTATTGCCCAGGACCTTCGGCAGCGCCGAGCCGGTCTCTTCTCGCGTCAACATCAGCGCCGCCTCCGTCAACGGGAAGGTCAGTCGCTCGCGCTCCATCCAGTGCCGCCGGAGCACCACCACCGTGCAAAAACCTACGAAGTAGAGCGCCAAAACCAATCCGACCCACCACATCAGCGGCTCTAACCACGCCCCCCACGGTATCGCCAGCGTCTTGTCGGGCAGACCCTCGTAGAAGAAGCGCATCGCATCGCCCGCCGGGCTGGGGATCGCCCAGGCGGGCAAATGGGGCTGGACCAGGCTCTCCCATTTGTTGTCGGGCAGCGCACCGTAGTAGGGCTTGGAGACGATGCTGAGCACCAGACCAACCATGAAGATCGGCATGCCGCTGGCGACCAGGCCCATAATGATAATCGTCACTAGTTCGGCGGCGTTGAGCACAGGGCGCCCGCGCGCCCTTTTTAGCAATGCATTGGCGAGTACGAGCAAAAAAAGCGGCGCCCCGACGATGGTCGGAAAATACGACCAGGTCATCTCCGAGGAGCCGACGATCCAGATCGCATAGGGCGCACCGGTGCTGATTCCCACCACCAGCGCCAGGCCCAATAGCACCGCCCGCAGACTCAGCCCCGAGCCCTGCAACTCGACGCTATGGCGATCGCTGAGATGGCGCAGGTGATGCGGGGGAATTTCCTTTTTCAAAAAGACATTCAGGTAGGTTTGCCCACCACGTGCTCGTCGTAGAAGGCGTAGCTATAGCCCGCAGCGGCAAAGGCCTGCGTAGACTCGGGCCAGGCGCTGAAATACGCGCGCAGCGCCGGATCGGAATGCGCGCTCAGGCGCTGGGGGATCAAAACCCAGCTGGTTAGCGGCGGATTGCCGACACTGCTGAAGTAGTTGTGCTGGGTGCGCCGGGCTTTGGCGCGCTCGCCGCCCAACCGGGTATGGAAGAGCTCGATGCCGTAGAGCACCACCGTGCCGGCCGGGCCGAGAATCGGCACCTCGCGGTAGGCGTCCCCCAGCCTTTCTTTCGCCTCATCCAGCGAGGCATCGGGTCCGCTTGCGGGCACCACGCAAAAACGCGGCGTGCTCTCATCGACATCGCTCAGGTGGTAGATCGCGCACAGATACTTGCAGCCGAAGGGGCCTGCTGTCGGCGGTTGGGATGGCTTGTAGTTGAGCCCGTCCTGGTGGAAGTTCATCGCCTGGTCGCCCTGGCCAGGAGGAATATCGCGAAAATCGTACTGGGCAAAGCGCGCACCCGGCGCCATAATCGCGTCGATTAGCGGCCAGGTCGCGTCGTAGCGCACATAGGGATCTAGCTCGGGGTGATTGACCAGGATCTGCCCATGCGAGAGACAGCCGCGCCTATCGGGTCCCCATTCGCCGGGAATCGCCGCCTGCGAGCGATCGACGAAGTCGTTGAGAAAGGCGATTGCCTCGGTCGGCATCGCATCGGATAACACAGCGTAGCCCTGGTCGCGGAAAAAATCGAGGATCGCGCCGGTCTGGTCGGGCGCAAAGATCGGATGATCTGCCATAGACGGATTATCGCCTTTCTAATTTTTTAAAACCCGCTGCACGTCGAAAACGATCTCCGAGCCGTTGCGGTTGATCATATCCGCGCCCCGGCGGTACGGCGATCGGCATCGACGAAAAAATAAGGGATCGCCCGCACGGAGAAAACGCTACTGGCTGACCTCCGGCCCGATGCACTCCTCGCTGCGCCGCGCACCTGCCCGGTCCAGCCGCGCCAGATAGGCCGCGCCGGCAAAACGCCACTGTCCCCACGTCCAGGCACCGGACGCCCGCGGCGCGCAGAATATATCAGTCCCACCGTCGGGTCGTACAATCCGCAACCACCCATCATCGCCATGGGCTGCAACTCGGGGCAAGTCACTCTCGCCCGACCGCAGCGGCCACAGCACCGTCTGGATCAGCTGTGGCAGCGCGCCGCGGCACCGGTGCACCACGCAGGGCGCCGGCACCGGTCGCAAATCGCCGCCGCAATACCAGCCCTGCAGGTCGGGCTCTGGCCGGCCCTCCACCACCTCCACCTCTACATTTCCAACCGGGATCAGCGCCAGATTCGCCGCATCCGCCGCCATCGTCCGCACCGTCCTGTTTTCCACGCTGATCTTCCCCGGCACCAGGTGGTAAAGCGCCTCGCAGATGTGTCCGCCCATCCCGCTAATCCAATCGCTGACAATCCAGTACTCCGCCTCGCCGGGCTCTTGCGCCTTGACGAAGCACACGCTGCGCCGATGCTGCAGCGATCGATCGATCGCACCCCGATAATCCTCCGGCGCGTAAACCGAGACCATCGGCTCGCTGTAGTGCCCGGCGCCATAGCCCTCCTCGTAGCTGCCCGCGAGATAATCGCACGTCGCCGTACTCCACCACAGATTGTCCAGCGGTGCCTCTACTACCTGCGGCCCGGTTGCCAAACGCATCTGGCTCAGCCCATCGACCACTACGGTATTGTGCCCCAGGCTGTGGCCGAAGAATCGGTACCACGGCTTTTCGCGCGGCTCGCGTGAATAGCTGTGGACGCCCAGATCTTCGACGATCGACCTGCCGTAGGCCACTACTTCCACCGCCAGCTTGCCCTCATGCGCGTGCACCGTACCCAGCGGACCGACATCGAAAAACAGGTAGTTGGCCTTTGCCGCCCCCACACCGCGCATAATGCCGACACCGCCCCAGCGATAAAGAGCCGATCCGCGTCCCGCCAGCCATTCCGCCCCCCGCCTGCCGACGCGGGCCACCTGGCGCAAAAACTCATCTGGATACCCCCGCTGGCCATCGCCGGTCCAGGGACAGCTGCCGTCTGGCTTGCGCACATCGGCGAGAAATTCCGCCCGGCGCGCAATCGCCTGCTCGAGCCGGCCAGGAAACGGCCACCCATTGGCCGCAGCCATTTCCCAGGCCCGCAATCCCTCGCGCGAAGCGCCGACCACATAGCCGTAGGAATTTTCCCGCGACGAGCCATCTGGATACGAGGCCGCATCGCCGAAGTAATCCGCGATCTGCACAAACCCACGCTCGCGCCACGCGCCCGCCCGCTTGCACTCCGGCATCCCGATCCCCAGCCACAACAGCCCCAGGCCATTGTAGAGCCCCTGATTGCCCGGTGCTTCCTCCACCGCCTCCATCGAGGCGGCGCAA
Source organism: Gemmatimonadota bacterium (assembly GCA_002724215.1). Taxonomy (GTDB): domain Bacteria; phylum Latescibacterota; class UBA2968; order UBA8231; family UBA8231. The sequence goes on from PBOD01000133.1 coordinate 82,392, forward strand.
CCGTCGGCCAACCAGCCCTGGATCGTGCAAAAATCAGCCGCTGCCAACCCTGGCCAGGAGAGTATAAAGGGCATCAACTGCTGGTAGTTCAGCGCCAGCTGCATATCCGGAATCCACAGCCACTCGCTGCGCCCATCGACATAGCCAACATAGTCGATCGCAATCGCTACCAGCTTGGCTATATAGCACTCTGCGCCGGTCAGCCAGTAGGCCTGCGCCAAGGCCCGCAGGAAGTACTGGTAGCACAAACTCAGTGTCCAGCGCCGCCCCGTTGCCGCCGGCACCCGCTCCCAATCCCACTCCGACCCGAGATCGACTAAGCCGTCCTCGGGCGAATACGGCAGGAATACTCTATTGTCGAGGAGTTGTGCGGCCAGGTCGAGCAGCGCGTAGCCCGACGGCCGCGAGCCCTGAGTGCGGGTGAAAGTGTAGCCCTTATCGCGGCGGATCTGCCGCCCCAGCCTCTCGCGGTCGCGCCAGGTGACCAGCTCGGGCGGCGCGGCGAAGAAGTCGAACTGCGCCGAACGGGCAACGAAATCGCCGTCACCGCCAAAGTGCCAGTGCAATACCGGTTGTCGGCGCTGGCGGTAGTGGGCCAGGTAGGCGGCCTGGGCAGCCGCCCGATCCCCCGCGTCGAGCGCCCGCAATACCGCTTCCAACCCGGGATAGCCCAGATCTAGCGCGGCCAGAGCATCGTGCGGTGCTACCCCGTTGGTTACCACTAGGACATCCTCGCGATCATACTGGTTTCGCCGACCTTTGCTGCTTACATTTTATCCCCATGACGGCACCGACCCAACTCCGCTTCAACGACCACATCCTCGACACCACGCCCACGGCCTTCGGTCCCCTGCGCGTTTCTACCGACGCCCTTGCAGACCGCGACGAACTCCACCACCGCATGGTCACCGACGGCTATCTCTACCTGCCCGGCTACCTCGACCGCGCCGCCGTTGCCGCCGCGCGCCAGAGTTAGCTGGAGCGCCTCGCCGCCCAGGACATCTTCGTCGCCGACGCCCCCCGCGACGAAGCCCGGCTCAAACCCGACATCCACATGCGCTCGGCCCAGGACGTGCCCCTCGACAACGGCCCGCTGCTCGAATTGCTCTATGGCGGCCGCATGATCGAATTTTACCAATTTTTCTTGGGCGGCCCGGTGCGCCACTACAACTACACCTGGTTCCGCGCCAAAACCCCGACCCAGAACTCGGCCTCCGAGCCCCATTGCGATATCGTCTACATGGGTCGCGGCACCCCCGACCTCTACACTTCCTGGACCCCACTCGGCGATATCCCGCAGCAGATGGGCGGCCTGCTAGTGTTGGAAAAATCCCATCTCAACGCAGAGCTCAAGCGCACCTACGGCCGCACCGACGTCGATATCTACTGCGAAAACGAGGGCGAAGCCGCCGCCATCGTCGCGCGCGCCAAAGCCGCCAATCGCGAGCTCACACCACAGGAGCGCACCGCCATCCGCTGGACCACCCTGGGCGCCTATGCCGCCGACCCCGTCGCCGCGCGGGACGCGCTCGGCGGCCGCTGGCTAACCGCCGATTACCAGATGGGTGACCTGCTGGTCTTCACCATGTTCACCCTACACTGCAGCCACACCAACCAGACCGACCGTCTGCGCATCTCCACCGACACCCGCTACCAGCTCGCCTCCGAGCCCATCGATCCACGCTGGATCGGCGCGGAACCTCCCGGCAACGACATCCGCGCCAAGCGCGGCACCATCTGCTAACTACGCCAGCTGGTCCAACTCGCCCAACACCGCATCGATAATCGCCACCGCCTCATCAATCTGCTCCCTGGTAATGATCAACGGCGGATAAAAGCGCAGATCGTCGCCCCGCACCCAGTCGGCTACGCCCGCTACACCCGAAATGCTCAGCCCTCGCTCCAGCGCCAGCGCCGCCCCGCGCGCCGACGCGCCCAATGCGGGATCGAATGGCGCTTTTGTCTCCTTGTCGCGGACCAGCTCAATACCCATCATCAACCCCTTGGTCCGCACGTCGCCGACGCAGGCGTGCGCATTAAGGAGCTGCGCCCGCTCTGCCAGATACGTCCCTGTCTCCGCGACGTGCGCAATTACTTTCTCCTCCTCGATAATATCCAGCACCGTCGCGCACACCCGCATCGCCACCGGATTATTTACATACGTAAACACGTGCGCGAATGAGTCCCCTGCATCGACGAAGCTCTGGCGAATCCGGTCGCTGAACACCACGCCCCCCAACGGCACATAGCCGCTGCTCGCCGCCTTGCCAAAGCAGATCATATCCGGCACCGCGTCCCAGTATTCGCTGGCAAAGTAGCGCCCGGTGCGCCCAAAGCCCGTTATGATTTCATCCGCAATCCACAACACGTCATAGCGGTCGCAAATCGCCCGAATCTCCTCGAAATATCCTGGCGGCGGCACCGCCACCGCCGCCCCCGCCATCACTACCGGCTCGGCCACGAAGGCCGCCACATTCTCCGGACCGGCCTGCAGAATCGCCGTTTCCAACGCTCTGGCACAGGTCAAATTGCAACGGCCTTCGCATCCTGCAAATTCACAACGGTACGGATGGCACGCCGCAATGTGCGGAAACTCCGGCAATAGCGGCACAAAGGGATTGCGCTGCGGCGGCAAACCCGAAGCCGCCATCGCCCCCAGCGTCGCCCCGTGGTACCCCCGCCAGCGCGAAATAATCTTGTACTTCTGGCTCCGCCCCTGTTGCAAGTGGTACTGCCGCGCTAGCTTAAATGCCGTCTCAACCGCCTCCGACCCCCCCGATACAAAATAACAGCTGTTCAAATCCCCCGGCGCCAACTCGGCGACCCGCGGCGCCAACTCCAGCGCCGGCCGATTGGTAAAAAACGCCGAAAAACAATACGCCAGCGTCTGCGCCTGCTCCCCCATCGCCCGCGCAATTCGCGCCTGCCCGTGCCCCAAAGTCACATTCCCCGCCCCGGCGATCCCATCGATATACCGCCTCCCCTCCTCATCGATCATATAAATCCCTTCCCCCCTCACTATCACCGGATATTCTTTCCCCAAATCCCTATGGAACAATCCACCTTTGGTCGCTGCCATATTATCCCCCTAAAAGATTGAGTCCCACCGGCCATATGCAACACTAACGCAGGTCTGTCGCAATAATACACTCCTCCCCCACCCCCATCAACTTGCCCCTCCCCCCCGCGTCTTCTTACCTTCCACTTCACGACCACCCCCAGGAGCCCCCATGCCGACCCACAACGACATAGTAATGCGCCTTGACGTAAAAGTTCCCATGCGCGACCAAACCCCCCTCTCCACCGACCTCTACCTTCCCCACACCTCAGATCCCGTCCCCACCATCCTCATCCGCACCCCCTACAGCAACAATCTCGACGCCTCCATAGCCACTGCCCGCCGCTACGCCAATGATGGCTATGCCTGCGCGCTCCAGGACTGCCGCGGACGCTGGGATTCCCAGGGCGACTACTACCCCTTCCGCGAGGGCGCGGATGGCTACGACACCCAGCAGTGGATCGGCCAACAAGACTGGTCCAATGGCAAAATCGGCATGGCCGGCGGCTCCTATCTCGGCGCGGTGCAGTGGGCCTCGGCCCCGCACAAAAGCCCACACCTGACCTGCATGGCCCCCCGCGTCATCTGCTGCGACTACCGCGATGGCCTGGTCTTCCCCGGCGGCGCACTGCAGCTCAACGTGATGATGACCTGGGGCATGCGCACCAATGCCCGCACCGGGCAGAACATCGACTTCCACCATTGGAATTCGGCCTTCCACCACCTGCCGATGATCGATATGGACGAGGCCGCCGGACGCGACCTCAACTTCTGGAAGGACTGGATCCGCCATCCCGACTACGGCCCCTACTGGGAGGAATTCGACGACGAGCAGCGCTACGGCGCCATCGCCGCCCCCGCTTTCAACATGGGCGGCTGGTACGACCTCTACGCCGCGCAGACGTTCACCAATTTCAACGGCCTGCGCCTGCAGGGCGGCAGTGCTGAGGCCCAACAGAGCAAGCTCGTCGTCGGCCCCTGGCCCCATGCGCTGAGCGCCTCGACCCGCACCGGCGATATCGACTTCGGCGCCCAATCGCTCTACGACCTCGACGGTGCCGAAATGAGATGGTTCGACTACTGGCTCAAGGGCATCGACAACGGCATTGTCGACGAGCCGCCGCTCGAGCTCTTCATCATGGGTATCAACCAGTGGCGCAGCGAGTGGGAATGGCCTCTGGCACGCACCGAGTGGCGCGCGGCCTACTTCGACTCGGACGGCCGCGCCAATTCAGTCATCGGCGACGGCCGCCTGTCCTTCGCCGAGCCGCAAGGCGCCGAGGCCGACCACTTCACCTACGATCCCCGCTACCCGGTGCAAACCCTCGGCGGCAACAACTGCTGCTCACCGCATATCGTACCCTGGGGACCCTACGATCAGCGCCCCGCCGAAATGCGCGGCGACGTACTCTGCTACACCAGCGATCCCCTGGCAGCAGACCTCGAAGTCACCGGCCCGATCCAGGTCGTGTTATACGCCGCCAGCGACGGCCGCGACACCGACTGGACCGCCAAACTCGTCGATGTCGCCCCATCTGGCTACGCCATGAACCTGTGCGACGGCATCATCCGTGCCCGCTACCGCGAGGATCGCTGCGAGGCCAAACTGCTGGAGCCCGACGCGGTCTACGAATACACCATCGAGGTCGGCGTCACCGGCAATGTCTTCAAAAAGGGCCACCGCATCCGCGTCGATATCTCTTCGTCCAATTTTCCGCGCTTCGACCGCAATCCCAATACCGGCAACGAGTACGGGCTCGACGCCGAATTGCGAACGGCGCAACAGACGGTTTTCCACAGCAAGGCGCGACCATCGCACATCCTGTTACCGGTGATTCCAGCTACAGACCGCGAATAAAAAAGAGCAGATCATGGCCAAAGATCTAATGCAAATGCTCGCCGCAGACATCGTCCTCGGCGATGGCGGAATGTTCCTCGAAGCCAACTGGCGCGGCTACGACGTGCCCGAGATCATCGGCACCAACCCGCAGGCGCTACAGCAAATCCACCGCGACTTCCACAATGCCGGCTCGCAGGTTTTGCAGGCGCTGACCTGGTTTACCTCCAGCGCCGAGCTCGAAGCCCGCTACGGTTGGCAGGACCGGGTCGAGGAGATCAACCGCACCGCCATCGAGGCAGCCAAGGCGGCCAGCGGCGGCAGCGCGCCGGTGGGCGGCTGCCTGGTCTCGACCAAAACCGGCTCGCGCGCCGGCGCGGAGATCTTCGACCCCCCCAACCCAGCATCCCGCGCCCGCGCCCAGGCCGAGTGGGAGGAGCAAATCGCCATCCTCATTCAATCTGGCGCCGACTTTTTGATTCCCGAGACCTTCTTCCGCCTCGACGAGGTCCGCGTCTGCCTTGAGAGCTGCAAGAAAACGAATTTGCCGACGATGGTGCTGATGGGAATCGGCAGCGAGAAAACCACAGAGGACGGCGCAACCGCAGCAGAATGCGCCCGCGTCCTCGCCGCTGAAGGCGCCGATATCGTCGGCACCGTCTGCATCGGCGATCCCGAGCAGATGTTGCCGACCGCGCTGGATATGCGCGCCGAGGTCGATATCCCCATCGCCTGCCAGCCCAAGGGTTTTCCGCAGCGCCCCGACACCGAGGAAGTCGGCTACGCGGCCTCGCGTTTTATGGAGTCCGTGCCGCCGGGCGGGATGGCGGATTTCGCGCGCAAGGCCAGAGCCGAGGGCCTCAACTACATCGGCGGCTGTTGTGCCACTGGTCCCGCGCATATCCGCGCCATGGCCCAAGCCCTGGCTTCAAAGGGATAGATCGCCCCGTTAGAACACTAGGGCTGCGCGCTATTCTACGAAGTCAGCGGGGCAGGTCCACCTGTGGTCCTGATCCAGGGCGTCGGCGTCCACGGCGGCGGCTGGCGGCCCCCGATCACCATGCCACAGGCCGCCGCCCTGCGCGCCTACAACGGCAACCCCCACCTGCCCGGCCTCGCCGGCTTGCCGACGCTGGTCCTCAACGCCACCTTCGACCCCATGGCACCGCCCCAAACCGGCCGCGCCATGGCCGAGCAAATCCCCGGCGCCCGCTACATCGAACTCTTCGACGCCGCCCACGGCGCCACCGTCCAGTGCGCCGAGCAAGTCAACGATATTTTAAGGGAACACTTCGCTGCCGCCGACGCCTAATACGTCGCCCGCCCGCCCGACATATCAAAAGCGAAACCCGTATTGAAACTCGCCTCCGCCGACACGATCCACGCCGCCGTCGCCGCCAATTCCTCCGGCTTGCCAAAACGCCGCATCGGGATTCGCTCCATCATATACTGCACCGCCTCCGGCTCGGCGTTTTCCAGCATCGACGTATAAATCGCTGCCGGCGCCAGCGCGTTGACTGTAATCCCGGTCTCCGCGTACTCCTTGCCCACCGCCTTCACCAATCCGATAACCCCCGCCTTGGAAATCGAATACGGACTCATCTTCGCATTCCCCTCCTTGCCCGCAATCGACGCGATCAGCAACACCCGCCCATAATTCCGCTTCTCCATCTCGACCAGCGCATACTTGGTCATCAAATAAGACCCCCGCAAATTCACCGCCAGCGTCGCATCGTACTCCACCATCTCCACTTCGGTAATTTTATGGTTATTCGGCCCGATAACCCCCGCGCAATTGACCATGATATCGAGACGCCCGGCCGCTTTAGCCACCGCTTCCACCCCATTCTTCACTGATGCTTCATCGGTGACGTCCACCTTCATCGCGCCAACGTTCAGCCCTTCTCCTTTACACGCCCCCACCGTCCGATCCATCCCCCCCTCATCCAGATCAAAAACACAAACCTGCGCCCCCTCATTAGCCAACCGCCCCACAATCGCCTTCCCAAGACCACCAATACCCCCGGTGACAATAGCCACCTGACCATCAAAACGCATACCACCCTTCTTTCTTCTTTTTAAAAATCGTGGACAGCAATAGTACCGGAGGGCCGTTGGAGGGTTTCCCTGTAGCGGTTGTGTCCCCGATTTCACAGGATGTGAAATCGGTAGGACACCCCTCGGAGCGAGGCAGGAGCCGAGCGAGAATGAGCGCAAGGAAAACCTTCCAACGGCCCGTACGCTCCTAGAGCCCTGCCGGATCGACCTTATCCCCCTCAATCCCCAACCCCACCTGCGCCTCCTTCACCACCTTTTTGCTCACCACACCATCTCGCCCCAACTCCACCAAAACCGCAAATGCCATCATCTCCGCATCCACCTCAAAAAACCGCCGCAACGCTCCCCGGCTCTCACTCCGACCAAACCCATCCGTCCCCAACACCACCGGCGCCCGCGGAAAATACTGCCCCACCGCATCCGGCAAGGCCTTCACATAATCCGACGCCACCACCACCGGCCCTTCTTCTGCCGCAAAGCACTGCTCCACCCAGCACTGCTTCGCCTTTTTCTCCGGATGCCGCAAATTCCACCGCGCCACCGCCGCCCCGTCCCGCTGCAACTGCTGAAAACTCGTCGCACTCCACACCGTGACTTTCACCCCATATTCTTCGCGCAAAATCTCCCGCGCCCGCAACGCCTCGAGCAAAATGCTCCCGCTCGCACACAGATGCGCCTGCCCTCCCTCACCGCGCAATCGGTACAGCCCTTGCAAGATGCCGTCCTCCGCGCCTACGGGCATCGCCGGCATCGCGTAGCCCTCATTCTGCACCGTCAGATAGTAGATCAGATCCTCGTCGCCCGCGCCCATCCGCCGCAATCCCTCGCGGATAATCACCGCAATCTCATAGCCAAAGGCCGGATCGTAGGCCACCACGTGCGGAAAACCCAGCGCCATCAGATGGCTCTGCCCGTCCTGATGCTGCAGACCTTCGCCGTTGAGCGTAGTGCGCCCGGAGGTCGCGCCGATCAGAAAGCCCCGCGCCATCTGGTCGCCGGCCGCCCAGATCAGATCCGCCACCCGCTGAAAACCGAAGATCGAGTAGAAGATGAAAAAGGGCAGCGTCTGCAGCCCGTGTGTGGCGTGGGCGGTGCCAGCGGCGATAAACGACGACAGCGCCCCCGCTTCGCTGATCCCCTCTTCCAGGAGTTGGCCATCGCGCGCCTCCCGGTAGTAGGTTAGACTCTCGCTGTCGACCGGCTCGTAGAGCTGGCCCAAGTGCGAGTAGATCCCGTATTGCCGGAACATCGCCTCCATGCCAAAGGTCCGCGCCTCATCCGCCACGATCGGCACCACCCGCCGACCGATTTCCTCATCGTGCATCAGCTTGGCGAGGATCCGCACGAAGAGCATCGTCGACGAGGCCTCGCGCTCACCCAGCCCATCGAGGAATTCGTCGAACAAATCCCCCGCCGGACCGCGCTGTGGCGACGCCGCCACCCGCTGCGGCACGAAGCCGCCCAGTGCCTCGCGACGCTCCAGCAAATACCGCGTCTCCGGACTATCCGGCGGCGGCTTGTAAAAGGCCAGTTGCTCCACCTCCTCGTCCGACAGCGGAATCCCGAAGCGCGAGCGCACCTGCCGCAAACTGTCGATATCGAGCCGCTTTTGCTGGTGCGCCGTCATCCGCCCCTCGCCGACCTCGCCCATGCCATAGCCCTTGATCGTCTTGGCCAGCACTACCGAGGGCGCGCCCTTATGGTCTATAGCCGCCCGGTAGGCCGCATACACTTTGTCGGGATCGTGCCCGCCGCGGCGAATGGTGCGAATCTGCTCGTCGGTCAACTGCTGCGACATGTGCATCAGTCGCTCGTCGACGCCGAAGAAATGCTCGCGCTGCTCGGCCCCGCTCGACACGCTGTATTTCTGGTACTGCCCATCGACCAACTCGCCCATCCGCCTGGCCATCAGCCCCTCGTCGTCCATGGCCAGCAGCGGATCCCAATCGCTGCCCCAGATCACCTTGATCACATTCCAGCCGGCGCCGGCGAAAACGGTCTCCAGCTCCTGGATGATTTTGCCATTGCCGCGCACCGGTCCGTCGAGCCGCTGCAAGTTGCAATTGACCACGAAGACCAGGTTGTCGAGCTTTTCGCGCCCCGCCAGCGAAATGCCCCCCAGCGCCTCCGGCTCGTCCATCTCGCCGTCGCCGACGAAAGCCCAGACCCTGGCGTCGGACGGCTCCTTAAGCCCGCGATCCTCCAGATAGCGGTTGTAGCGCGCCTGGTAAATCGCCAGCAGCGGCCCCAGGCCCATCGATGCTGTGGGAAATTGCCAGAAGTCGGGCATCAGGCGGGGGTGCGGATACGAGGGCAGCCCGCCGCCGGGACGCAACTCGTGACGGAAGTTGTCGAGATCCTGCTCGCGCAACCGGCCCTCTAGAAAGGCCCGCGCGTAAATGCCCGGCGAGGTGTGGGCCTGGAAGAAAACCTGGTCGCCTCCAAAGCCGTCGCAGCGCCCGCGGAAAAAGTGGTTGAAGGCCACCTCCATCAGCGTCGCCGCCGAGGCGTATGTAGCAATGTGCCCGCCTATGGTCGGGTCGGCCAGATTGGCCCGTACCACCATCACCATCGCGTTCCAACGGAGGATATTGCGGATATTGCGCTCGAGATCGCGGCTGCCGGGATAGGGCGACTGGCGGTCGGCGGAGATAGTGTTGATATAGGGCGTGTTCGCGCCTGAGGAAAAATCGACGCCATGCCGCCGCGCGTGGTCGAGGAGATGGTCGAGCAACTGGCGCACGCGCTCAGCTCCCTCGTGTGCGAGTACGTACTCTAGCGATTCGAGCCATTCCCTCGTTTCGGTATCTGCTGCACGTCTATCCTCTACCATGCCTCTCCCCCTTGCTTGGACCTTACCCAGCATCTTGCACATATCTACCGGGGCTGTCAAACGGACAAGGGACGCCGCGCCTTCAGGCTAGCAGGTGGTCGCGGCCCGAGGCTCCATACGCATAAGGCTCGTCGAGGGCTGCCAGCACCTCGGTGTCGCGCTGCCAGGAGGCAAACTCGGCAGCGGCCCCCTGGCTCAGCGAGATCAGCGCGCCGTCTTGTTCGATCGACAATACCGCGTTGTGCAGCGGGGCTTTGATCTCGACGATCTTGAGCAAGTAGTAGTCCTGCGGGGCATGGGCCTGGACGAAGACCACACCGGAGCGCTCCTGGCCCTCTCCCGCCGCGGGAAAAAGTACCTTTTCCTCAAAGCGTTTGTTGGGAATTTGCGGCGCTTCCGGTCTTTTCTCCTCCTGGTCCTTAAAGATCTCGTCGAGGGCCGCCTGCCGCTCTTCCACGGCTTCCTGATACAACTCGAGATGGTGGTTCAGCGCTTCGAGCAGGCGGGCTCTGACGGCCTGGAGATTGGACTCCTCGCCCGTCGCTAGCCGCACCGCCTGTTGCAGATCGTCTGCTGCTAGCGGCTGCAGCAATTCGCAGCGAACGCCGGGATACACCGTGCCGCCGACCCGAATCTGCAAGTCTTCGCTCGTGGCCTCGGCCGCCTCCGCTGCATCCTCCACCAACAAATTGCCCAGGTCGCGCGCCTGCAACCGGGCGTCTTCCGCCTCCTGTTCGAGCCGCTTCTTGGCCTTTACCGCCTCGAGGAATTGCGATAGCAGTCGCTTCTCAAGCGGGTTCCTCGGCGCTAGCTTCTCTCCCTTCAGCAAACCGGCCCAGTAGGCGCTGGTCTTGCCGCGCGCAGCCATATCGTCGTCGTGCTCGCCGAGAGCAGTTTCGCATTCGACCTGCCGGCCCTTGGCCCTTCTGAACTCGGCGGTGAGAGCCGTGCGTTTTTCGGCGCCCGGCGGCTCGGTCGCCACCCGCAGCCGGGTCGGTGCCCCGGCCTCGTTGCCCAGATTGCCACGCACCTGCAATAGCCCCGCGCAACTGACCGCGCCCCCGACCACATCGCCGTCCACCCGCACTTCGCCTTCGGCCTCGAGCACGGAGTTGAACGCGTTGGCCTGCAACAGAATCCGCTCGGCCGTCACATAGCGCTCGCGCACTTCCTGCGCGGCGAAAATTCCCTCGACCTGGATGCGCCCTGCCTCGACCTGGCTATTGACCGCCTGCTGCGCCTTCTCGTCCAGCGTCTCGACCTCCCCGGCCATAAAGGGCTCTGGCAGCTGTTCCCCAACCACCGAGCCACGGACAATCAGGTTGCGCGCTCGCACCCGGGTCATGGTGGAATGTGATTGTTATGTTTTTCCCCACCCCCTGGTGATGGTTCTGTTCTTATCTTGCGTGTCCTTCTCCCCCTCCTCCTTCTCCCCTTAGCCCCCCTCCGCGAAAAAAAGCTTCAG
>PBOD01000134.1 GCA_002724215.1 Gemmatimonadota bacterium
GGTGGCCGCAGAGCGGCTGCGAGCGGGTGCGCGTCGAGCGCTGCCAGGTGGCGAAGAGCCCACCGTCCTCTTCGGTTAGGACCGAGACGTAGCGCGAACAGCCGGTGCCCTCGGGCGAGACGAAGAGCGGCTCGAGGAGGCTGAGGCGGTGCAGGCGCGGGAATTCGCGGTCGAAGCCGTAAGCCAGTCCGCCCAATTCCTCACAGGAATAGCCGCGGGGCCGATCGACGGCCTTTTTGTGCGCGTCGAGCTGGCGCAAGCACTCGGCGCCGTCGTAGAAGTAAAGCGACAGCGCGGGCAGCGCGGCGAAGGCGCCGACTTTGGGTACGGGCAGGCGGCAGGTAATGCGCGAGGCCGCCACGTCCCAGGTCGGGCCGCGGGGAAAGATGTCGTGGCCGTCGCTTATGCAGGACTGCGCCGAGAGCGCGGCATTGCCCGTAGTGCTCGAGGACCAGCTATAGGGGTGAGCACAATAGAGCAGCAGGCTCTGCCCGCGGCGCAGTCCTGGCGAGAGGTTGGGGTCCTTGAGGTGTAAATAGGCCGGGTCATCGCTCTTTAGCAGCGGCGCGATGTCGNCCTGGGCGTTGAGCCGCGCGACGGACGAGGCGGCGAAGCGGTCGATGCTCCACAGGCCGGTGCCGGGTTTTTGGAAGGCGGTGACCTNGCNCGGGTAGGTGCGAACCTTTTCGGTGGAGACGAAGATCTCGACGCGGCGNTTGTTGANGCGTAGCGCGCTGCCCTCGATACTGAGCACANTTGAGCCGCAGTAGAGGTCGGATTTGTCCCAACTGCGGATCTTGGCAAAACTCTTGCCATCNTCGTCGNAGCGGAACAGCGCTAANTCGCGGCCCCGAGTGCCGGCGGTCAGGCCGGTGCGGCTGTCGCCGGCGTCGCGGTAGCGGCCGAGCAAGAGCAGGCTGCCATCGCGCGGGTCGCGCGCGCAATTGCCGCCGCCAAACCAGAAGCCGTCGGCGTCTTCGGTTGGTTCGACGAGGACTCGGCCTTTTTTCTGGTCGATCAGCCGGGTGCCGAGGCGGATGAGTTTGCGTTCGAGGAGGGCGTTTATTTTTTCCATAAGTTTCGGGGGACAAGTATGCTAAACGCGGCGCCGGCCTGTCAAGCGGTCCAGCCCATGAGTTCGGTGCGGGCGATTGCGGCCATCGCGTCGAGCCAGGCGGGATGGTCGTTGAGGCAGGGCACTAGGTGCAGCGCCTCGCCGCCGCCTGAGCGGAACTGCTCGGCGCCCTCGCGACCGATCTCGTCGAGGGTTTCCAGGCAATCGGCGGTAAAGCCGGGGCAGGCAGCGACTATGCGGCGCACNCCCTGTGCCCCCAATTCCTCCAGCACTTCTTCGGTGTAGGGCTCGAGCCAGGGCTCCTTGCCGAAGCGCGACTGGAAGCCGCCGACCCACTGGTCATCCGACAAGTCGAGCGCCTGCGCCAGGAGCCGACGCGTCTCTTCGCACTGTCGGCGGTAGGGGTCGCCCTCATCGACATAGCGTTTGGGGATGCCGTGGAAAGTGATCAGGTAGCGGTCGGGGGNCCAATCGAGACGGGCGACCTCGTCGGCGACCGACTGCCGCAGCGCATCGATATAGGCCGGGTGATCGTAGTAGGGCGGGACGAAGCGCAGGGCTGGCATCGAGCGCTTGCGGTCGAAAAACCAGGGGCAGCGCCGGCCGCCGGCCGCNCGGTTGACCGCGTCGNAGATCGAGCCGGTGGTGGTGCAGGAGAATTGCGGGTACATCGGGAAGATCAGGATGCGGTCGATCCCTTCCTGCTCCAGCGTTCCGATCGCGCGGGCGATGCTCGGCTCGCCATAGCGCATGCCGAGTATCACGCGGTAGTCGTCGCCAAGGCGTTCCTGCAGACCGCGGGTCTGCGCTTTGGAGTGGACCATTAGCGGCGAGCCCTCGTCGGTCCAGATATTGGCATACAGCGCGGCCGAGCGCTTGGGGCGGAGCGTGAGCACGAACAGATAGAGGATCGGATACCAGCGCAGTGGGTGCAGGTCGATGACGCGCGGGTCGGAGAGGAACTCGCGCAAATAGGGCCGCAGGGCCCGGGCAGTGGGNGTTTCCGGTGTGCCGAGCTGGGCGACGAGAACGCCGATTTTGGACGAAGTGGCAGGCATTGTTGGCGCGATTGCTGATCGCTGTTGAGGTGATTAGTTTAGCTTGCTCAGAGAATATAGCAGAGATATGCCCACCGGCAACAAAGGAGACATNGCCATGCGCAGCATTTTCGTAGGAATCGAATACGCCGGCAAGAGNACGCTGGCGACCATGCTCGGCGAATACTATNGCCACCGCAAGCTGCCCATACACGGTGACGATCANTTNACCATCCCCGATTCGACTCTGAGCCCGGAATCGCGCAAAATCTTCGTNGATCTGCCCAACGACATGAAGGAGCGCGCCCAGCGCATGCAGATCCATTACCATGTCGATATCATCAAGAAATACGCTTGCCCGCTGATCGTCGGCTGGCATATCGAGGAGGCGATTTATACCAGCTTCTATGGCGAGGATCCCGACCATCCCTACTATCCCAACTTTCACTACGGCTTCCAGCGGCTCTATGAATCGCTGGTGCTCGAGGCGCNTTTGCCCGACCTGGTGATGTTCCACGTCACGGCCTCCGACGAAGAGATCGCCAGGCGGATGGCGGAAGCCCCGCACGAATATCCGATCGTGCGCGAAAAGGACATTGCCGCAATCAAGCAGCAATTCGATGAGGAGGTTGCCAAGTCGCTTTTTACGCACCAGGGGCGGACGGTGGTGCTCGACACNACCGGCAAGACGCCGCAGGAATCGTTCGATGAGCTATTGGANTTGTCCGAGCCGAAGATTACGATGGGTGAGCTGGCGGTGCGGGCGATGGAAGTGCCGGCGGGAGAGTACGAGGTGGTGTACGAAAACGGGGTGCGAAAGACGGTGCCGACATAGGCGCTCCTCTGCAATCGTCTGACGATCGGCGTGGGCTGCGCGCGGGCGTTTGGGTCTCGGTGATGCAGTGGGTCTGGTTGTTGTGGGTGCCGGCTCTGGCCGCGGCCGAGCCTTCGGCGCTGCAGCGCGACGCTCGGGCTCTGTTGCGCCCCGAGAGCCTGGCAGGACTCGCACTGGCTTTTGGCGCGGCGGGGCTGGCGCACCAATGGGACGACGAATTGGTCGGGCACATCGACAACGGGCTGTTGGAGCCGGTGCTNGACTTCGGCAATTTCTTCTTTAAGACCAAGCACTGCGTCGGGTCGGTGGCTACAATCTGGGGCGGGAGTAAGGTGGCGAGCCTGGATGAAGTCCACNCGGCTANCGGTGCGGTGTTGCGGGCGCTGGTGCTGTCCANCGCGATGGTCGGGCCGCTCAAGCTGATATCGGNCCGNACNCGGCCCGATATCAGCAATGATCTTTCCTTTCCCAGCGGACACTCTGCCAATGCATTCGCCATCGGCACANTACTGGCCAGGCGTTATGGGCGCCGGGTCGGCGCGCCGCTTTTGGCACTAGCGGCGACGGTGCCGGCGGCGCGGGTCCACGAGCGCCACCACTTTTTTTCCGATGTGGTAGCCGGGTCGATTTTGGGTGCGGTGGCCGGATGGGCGGTNGATCGGNCGGGNGGGCGGGCACTGTCCCTGGCGCCGGTCTATATCCAGGGGATGTTGGTNNTGCACGTGCGCTGGCGCAGCTGATTTTCATATCGGGGTGGGGGTGTAACCCCTGCATCGACGGGTATTGCTACGGGCTACGCACGCACATTCGCAATAGCCCTATTCCTTCATGCTCTGATCCAAACCCATTCCCGCCGCCTCCAGATCGAGGCCATCTTTGGCGTCAATCCGAATTGACCTGCGCGAAGAGTGCGTCGATTTCTTGCTCTTTGNCTGCCGAGCGCCGACTCAGGAAGCCGTCGCCAAAGAAAATCACCAGCGATGCCAGCATGCCTCCACCGGTATAGATGACAAAGCTATCGGGATGGGCGGACTTGAGATAGAGCGTGATACAAAAGCCTACGATTAAAGAAGCCAGCGCTCCGCGTGCGCTGGGACGCCTCCACAACATGCCAAACATCAGGGGGATCGCAATGGGCGCGAGTATAGCGCCGTAGAGCTTGACCGTCTGGCTGAAAACTTTGTTGACCCCCTCGCTGGCAGCCACTCCCAATGCTGTTGCCAATACGGCCAGGCCAAATCCCACTGTGGCGTAAACGGCGACCCGGCCGAGCACCGCCTCGCTGGCCTGGGCGCCAAAATTGCGCTGAAATATATCTTTGGTAAAAACGGCGGCCAGGGCGTTGATATCGCTGTCGATCATCGACATAGTGGCCGCAAACATCGAGCACACCAATAGCCCGATCAGACCGGGCGACAAGCCGTCGAGAAATTGGCGGGCGACCAGGACATAGGTTTGCTGCGGATCATAATCAGCAAGGGGCAAAAGGGTCGTGGGATCGAATTGCTCGGGCATCACCAAGGGCGCGGCCCAGGCCGGGATGAAAATGACGATCGGATAGAACAAGAACAGAATGCCGGAAAGCAGTGCCGCCTTTTGCGTGTCGCGAGCTTTGCCGACGGCGATAAAGCGCTGGGCCAAACCCCAGGTGGCGCCATTGTAGCTGAGAATTATCACCAGCAGATAGATCAGCCAGAATTCGAGGTCGATGCCCTGGCTGGGGTTCAAGAACTCGTAGCGCTCGGGCGGCAATTGCGACCACATACTGCTCCAGCCGCCCAATGCCAACAACACCGCACCCACAACCAGTGCACTCAGCACGAGTTGGACGACGAATTGGACCAGATCGGTCAAGACGGTCGCCCACAGACCACCGATCATGACATAGACGATGGTTACGATACCAGCGCCGATAATGATGGGTACCAGATCCCACCCGGTGCAAACCTGAACAACGATAGAGATGGCGTAGAGTTTAATCCCCAGATCAATGAATTTTACCCCTATGCCCGCCAGGGCTACGACCACCCGAACCGCGTTATTGTAGCGGCGTTCCAAATACTCTACCGGGGTGAGGACCTTGAGGCGCGCCCAGCGTGGGGCCCAGACAAAGCAGCCGACCATCATGGCGATAAAAGTCGGTAGAGCGAAGAGCGTCCACATACTGAGGCCGGCGCTGGCTGCCTTGCCGGCAAAACCGACAAAAACAACGGCACTATAACCGGAAACATGGTGTGAAATAGCCGCCATCCACCACGGCAATTTGTGCCCGGCGGCAAAGTAATCATCCACCGTAGCACTGCGCCGTTTGGCAATGGCGGCAATGCCTACCATGAGCACGCCATATATTGCGATTACGATATAGTCAATTCCCGATAACATAGGTTCGACCTCTGGAATTCATTCACACATATTGTGCGGCGATGATGTGATCTGCGGATTCTGTTCCACTATAGACAAGATAAGCAGACGGGCCCAGTGGGCATACACGCTCGTTCGCTCTCGCTCCCATTCCGTTATTTCGCCGCCGATCGTCCTGCCGATTTCAGCCGAGGTCTCTACACGTTGCCTGGCGTCGGTCGGCGCAGCGGTATGGGATCGACGATCTTGCGGCGCTCTGCGCTCAGTCGTGCCAAAAGCTCGGGCGAGGGGTCGTAGTTGAAGCGGGTGCGGATCCAACGCGGCGAGTAGCGGTAGAGCAGCATGCGGCGGTAGCCTTCGTTGGAGCGCGCGGCCGAGCCGTGGGTGATGGTATCGGTAAAGAGCAAGATGTCGCCGGCCTCCATGTAGAGCTCGCGCATGCCCACCGCGGTGCCGGCGGCCTCGTCGCTGCGGTAGACGCGGCTCTCGCCCGCCAGTCTGGGGTGCGGAATGGCTGCCTTGTGGCTGCCGGGAATCAGCGTCGGCGCTCCGTCGCCCGGCCCCATATCCTGCATCGCGGTGATGCAGTTGATCTGGCCGACCATCCACTCGCCGGTGTTGGCCTGACGGAAGGTCATATAGCTGCAGGGGATATGGCCGCCGCAATGGATGCCGATATAGCCGCCGGGTCCACGTAAATTGAGCAGGGTCTCGTGCAAGGACAGCCCGTTGTCGGCGTTGATCCAGCGCCGTATGTGGTCAATCCACGCGGGGTGGTCGATATGGCGCTCGAAGACCGGGCCGGCCTCGATGATATTCTGGAAATTGAGGCCGTCGGCGTCGCTATAGGTATGGGTTTCTACATAGCCGATCCACGCCCCATCCGAGTGGCCGTCGCGACCGCCGCGCAGCGGCTGGTCCACATAGTGCGCGTGCGCGTCGGCCCAGGCGTTCATCGCGGCCAGGTCTGCGGCTGATACGGCGCCCTTGATTATGAGATAGCCGTTGAGCTCGAACAGATAGTCGATCAGATAGGTATCGTCGCAGCCGGCTGCGACGGCCGGCGTGTCGGCTGTGCCCATTGTTCCCCTTTAATCGTCGTCCTCGCGTTCGCTGAGCAAGTCGCCGCGCTGCAGGCGCTCGGCATTCTCGGTCGACCAGAGGATGTTCTTCATGACCTTCTGCGCGGTGATATAGCGGGTCGCCGCCAACAGGTGCACGCGTTTTTCTTCCGGGTCGTCGGTGAGGTCGTGGTGGCGGAAAGCGGCTTCTAATACCTGGAACATGTGCAGCTCGGCGTCTTCGCGCAGCATGATGTGGGCCAGCGCGTGGCGCAGCTTGGTGATATCGCGCTCCTCTTCGAGGTACTGGCTGACCAGCACCTCGGCCTCGGCGACCTTCTGAAAGTCGGCGAATTCGCCGAAGCGCACGAGCATGGCCTCGTCGGAATCGAATGCTTCATCGAGCTTCTGGCCGTGCTGCGGCACGCGGGCGGCGGGCATATTGAGCCAGCGCAGATAGGTCAAAAAGACCGCGCCGTGAAAGATGGCGCGCAATAGTTCCTTGCTGGCGGCGTAGTCAAAGGCGCAGTAGAGCGCATGGGCGTAGGAATAGATATTGGCCACGTCGTGCCAGTCGCCTTCGTTTTTGAGGTGGAAGCGCAGGGTGCGCATCGCACCGGCGTAGGTCATGGCCCGGCACAGTTGCTTCGGCGGCACGCCGGCGCGCAGGGCTTCTTCGATTCTGGCCAGAATTGGTTGGAAGTCATCGCCGAGCATAACCTGTGCAAATTCGGCCACGTCGAGGGTGGCGTCGTTTTCCTGGTTTTCCGCCCATATTTGGTCCAGACGCGTGAAGATGTCTTCCAGAACCGGGAGGCTGTCGGCCCAGCGCGAGGTTTCCTCGTGGCGGGTGCGGCGCACCAGATCGACGACTATCGGGCGCAAAATCTCGTGTGCGCCGACCCATTCGACATAGTCGAGCGCCTCGAACATCTTGTTGGCGAAGTCGAGGGCGTGGCCGTCGCCGGTGAAGTAAAAGTCGGTCGCGGCGGTAAAGACGAAGTCGGCCAGGCTTTGCTTGCCGCAGTCGCGGTCGTGCAGGGTGAGCAGGATGCGCTCGGCGGCGCCGTGGTGGCGCTGGTCGATGAAGGTGCGGAACCAGCGCTTGAAGGTGGCGAGGTCCTGGTCGTCCTCGGCGCGGGGGAAGGGGAAGCGCTGGCGCCGCGAGGAGCCGGAGGTGCGGTTGGAGATCTGGGTCAGGCCGTGGACCAGAAAGAGATTCTGGTCGTCCTCGGCGATATCGTCCCAGAGATTGGCCGCCAGCGTCAGGATCGCGACGCCCGAAGACCAGCCCTCGCTGGTCTTGTGCGCGCCGTAGTAGAGCCCCTGCTGGATTATTTCCTGCGGGGTGGCGCCGGTCTGGCGTAGTGCGGCGACGGCTTTGGCGATGAGGAAGGCGCTGCGGTCCTTGAGGCCCTGCTCGAGCGCGCGCTTGCCGCGGCCGACCAGCCGTAGGCGGGCTTCCTCTCTTTCGCCGGGCGAAATGCCGACCCACAGGTAGCCGTCGTCGCGGACCTCGGTGGGAAAGGCCTTGAGGTCGTCGCCCGAGGTCAGCAGGCAGCCGCCGGTCTTGAGGTCGAATTCCCAGTGGTGCCAGTGGCAGATCAGCACCCCGTCGCGGATGCTGCCCTGCGACATCGGATATCCCATGTGCGGACAGCGATTATCGACGGCCTGGAACGTGCCCTCGTAGAGAAAGACGGCGAGGTGGGTACCCTCGACGGTAAAGGGCTTGCCCTCGCCCTCGACGAAATCGCTGGCCGGGGCGAGCTGGTGGTAGACATACGTAGCCGGATCGACATCGGGCGTGGAGAAATCTCCGAACTTAAAGGAGTCGGCGTTTTTTTCTTCGAGGCTTGGCGTCGTGCTCATGGGGATGACCTCCTGGTAGAGGGCGGCGGGGGTAGGGCGATAAATTAACCGGACGGGCAGATCGCGACAATAGTCCATTAGGACGGGCCGGTAGTGCTATTGTATTATGTGATACAATGACGGATGCGAAAGCCATGGATGTACGGATTCCCGAGCGGGAAGATACCGCTCGTCTGCGCCGCCGCAATTTATGGTATCTTTTCGCGATCAATGATATACGGCATGCCATTTGCACCAAATGCTGTAACCATGCGCAAGGAGGAAAGTCAAGCGCAAAATCGGTGCCTCGAGCGGCCGGCTGCGGATCGACTCGCGGTGCCGAGAGATAGCGAGCGCATAGCGCTTGTCACAGTTGATGCTTATCCTATAGCCCCATGGCCAAATTGCTCTTTCTCTGCACCGGCAATTCCTGCCGCAGCCAGATGGCTGAGGGCTTTGCCCGCGTGCTCAAAGCCGACCGGCTGGAAGCGCATTCGGCCGGGATCGAGACCCACGGTCTCAATCCTCATGCCGTGCGCGTGATGGCTGAGGCCGGCGTCGATATTTCCGGCCAGCAGTCGATCCACATCGACGAGCTCAGCCACATCCGTTTCGACTGGTTGGTGACGGTCTGCGACCACGCAGCCGAGCAGTGTCCCGTGTTGCCAGGGCCGGCGCGGGTGGCGCACCGGGCATTCGACGACCCGCCGAAGCTGGCGCGGGGCGCGGCGAGTGAGGAGGAGGCGCTCTTGCACTATCGGCGGGTGCGCGACGAGATCCGCGCCTATGTCGAGACCTTGCCCGAGAGATTGGTGGCGGTATAGGCGGGCCTGTGCGCGAGCCTTTGCGCCGGCCGGGCGCTGTAGCGATGTGTAAGCGGTGCAAGATTGCGGAGGCGAGGAAGGGGCAGCGTTTGAGTTTGGCATTGGAGACCTCATGCGTGGTTTTCACCCTTAACTAAGTGGAAGGAAACAATCATGATGGCGTGGAAGAAAATGGGGGCGCTGCTCGCGGCGGTGCTCTTTATGGGTGGCCTGCTGGCCGGCGAAGCCGAGGCGCGTGGCAAGCGCGTTGGCCAGATGCCCAATGGCGGTATCGACGGCTGCAACACCTGCCACACGAGCGGTGCCGGCACGCCGCGCAACGCGTTCGGTCTTGAGATCGAGAACGGCTTTCTCGACGATAATGGCGACGTGATCTGGGGCGCTGAGCTGGCGGCGCTGGATTCGGACGGCGACGGTGCCTCCAATGGCCTCGAGCTGGGCGACCCCGAAGGAACCTGGGTCGCGGGTGACGCCGATCCCGAGAACGCCTTCCATCCCGGCGATNCCGATAGCACCCCGCCGCTGCCCGAGCCCGTGCCGACGGCGGTCGCGGCCTCGAGCTGGGCGCAGATCAAGGCACTGATCGGCGAGTAAATCAGCGCATCCCGGGCGAGTTTTAGAACCGCCCGGGATTTTTGTATCTTCTGCGTACTACCGGAGGGTATAATGACAGAAGCGAGTTCGCGGTCGCGGCGCTTTTTCAACGCGGTGATGGGATTGGGATTTGTCGGTGCGCTGAGTGGTTTTGCCGGCGCGGCCCTGGCCTATATGTGGCCGGTCAAGAGCGCGGGTGCCGCGTCCGAGTTCCTCACTACCGCTCANGGCCAGGTCGGCGCTGGCCAGCTCGGTGAGAACGAGGGCGTGGTCGGCCGCAGCCCGCTGGGCAAGGTGCTGGTGGTGCGCAAGGACGGCCAGTTACACGGTCTGCAGGCGACNTGCACNCACCTGGGTTGCACCGTGGCCTGGGACCGCTCGAGCGGCGAGATCGAATGTCCCTGCCACGGNGCGCGTTACGATCTGGACGGTCGCGTACTCAAAGGCCCNGCGCGCGATCCGCTCGAAAAAGTCGAAGTTCGCGAGGAGGCGGAGGGGTTGCGCATCGNNGGNNCGGCTTCGTGACGANGTTTGGCGCGGCGTTGTGGCGCTGGCTCGACGAGCGGCTCGATCTGNNGCCGATCGCCGCGGCGGTCGAGGCCAATCTGCGCAAGAGAGTGCCGGCGCATATCAACTGGCTATTCACGCTCGGTGCGGCGATCGCCGCGCTAATTGCCGTGCAGATTTTTACTGGCATTTTGCTGCTGGTCTACTATCGCCCCGGTGCCGACAGTGCCTACCAGAGCATCGTGCGGATCATGGAGCAGATTCCCCTCGGGGGCTTCGTGCGCTCGCTGCACGCCTGGGGGGCCGATCTGATCGTCGTCTTTTTAATCCTGCACATGACCCGTGTTTTCGTCTACGCCGGGTACAAGAAGCCGCGCGAGTTGACCTGGATCGTCGGCGTGCTACTCCTAGCGGTGATCCTGGTCTTCGGCTTCACCGGCTACCTGCTGCCCTGGGACCAACTGGCCTACTGGGGCACGGTGGTGGCGACCGAGGCGCCGGCCTCGATTCCGGTGCTGGGGCCGCTCGCCCGCGAGTTTATGCTCGGCGGTTCGGAGGTTGGCGACCCGACGCTGGGTCGCTTCTTCGCGCTGCACGTGGTGGTTTTGCCGCTGGCGTTGCTGTTGCTGATGGGGCTGCACCTGCTGCTGATCCGCTACCAGGGCGTTTCCTCGCTGCGTCGCACCGACGAGCCCGAGCCGACGCCCGAGGAAATNCGGGCAGAGGGCGGCGAGCCGTTTTTTCCGCACCACGCGTTGCGGGATCTGACGACCACCTATATGGTGCTGGGCCTGCTGGTCAGCCTGGCGGTTCTCTATCCCGCGCATCTGGGCGAGCCCGCCGATCCTCTNAACACGCCGCTGGGGATCAAACCCGAATGGTATTTCCTACCGGCGTATCAGTTGCTCAAATACGTGCCCGAGGCAGTTGGNGTGCAGATCCCACCGCTATTTTTGGGGCTGTTGATTTTGCTGCCGCTGGTGATTGACCGCTCGCCCGAGCGGCATCCGCAAAGGCGGTTAAAGGCGCTCGCGATCGGCGCGGTGGTAATGGGGTTGATCGCCGTGCTGGGTTTATTGGGATACGTGTCGGAGACGCGGCAGACGATTTTTGGCACGACCTATCACTTCGATATTCAGGGCATACCGCACGAGGAGGAGCCGTGATGCGCTGGCTGGTCGCGCTGGTATTGGTGGCGCCGGTCGGTGCNGAGCCGCCCGATCTCGACGAGGTCGTCTGCACCTGGTGCCACTTTGACGAAGGGGATGACTTCGCCGCAAGCGTCCACTATCACGAGGGCCANATCCTCTGCAACGACTGCCACGGCGGGTTGCCCTTCGAGGAAGATCCCGATCTGGCCAAGGCCGAGGGGACGGGCTTTATCGGCAAGCCGGGGCGCGATAGGGTCGCGCAGGTGTGCGCGCAGTGCCACAGCGGTCCGGCGGGGTTTTTCGCGCAGGGACCGCACCACGACTGGGCCAACGAGGCGAATCCGACCTGTGTTACCTGTCATGGCAACCACGGGGTATTGGCGGCGGATTTGTCGCTGATCGATGCTACGTGCGGCGAATGCCATGACGAGTGGAGTGCGGCGTTGGATCGGGGGCGGAAGATCAAGATAGAGTTGGCGGTGGCGGCGGAGCATTTGGCGCGGGTGGGGCGGGTGGTGGATAGTTTGGGGGNGGAGGTGCGGNCGNTGCGGCAGGCGGAGGTNTTNATCGAGGAGGCGGGGGGGGTGTTGCGGCGGGCCGGAGCGGCTACGCACGCAATGGATTTGANGGTGATCGGGGAGATGGTGGGGGAGATGCGGGGGGATGGGGGGATTGGGGGGGCGGAGCGGGTGGTGGCAGAGTACTACGAAGATTTGCACGGGCGGCCGTGGGTTGTGGCGGGAATTTGGGTTTTTGTGGGGGTGAATATCTTTGTGCTGTGGTGGAAGCGGAGAGAGTTGGCGAGGGAAGAAGAGTAGGCGGCCGTTGGGCTGCGTCTTGCGCTTTATGCCGCGGGACAGCTTCTGTTGGATCCCAGGTTCTATTGATTGTTTTTTCGCCGCAGCACTAGGTGCGGTGGATACTACCGTGACTCTGGTGGGCAAAGAGGCTGGCGGCGCGCCTTGACAACATACCCCTAGGGGGTATATTGAAAATAGAGAAAGGATGGTTATGGGCAAAAGGATGGCTCGGGAGAAACGCGTGCGCCAGCCGCACAAGGACGCGTTGCGGCGGCGGCTCAATCGGATCGTCGGCCAGGTGCAGGGAATAGCGCGGATGGTTGAGGAGGATCGCTATTGCGTCGATGTGCTGGTGCAGTTTAGCGCGGTAAAGGCGGCGCTTAATCAGGTGTCGCTGCAGTTGATCGAAGACCACACCAAGGGCTGCGTGCGGCGGGCGATAGAGGTGGGGGATAAGGGAGATGAGACCATTGAAGAACTGATGGGCGTCTTGAAGAAACTGGCGAAATGAGTTGAGATGGCGGCGCAGCGGCAACAGAGCTTCGATATCGAGGGCATGACCTGCGCGGCGTGCGTGCGGCGAGTGGAGCGGCGTGTGGCCAGGGTTGAGGGTGTGGCAGATGTGGCGGTCAATTTGGCGACCGAGCGGATGGATGTGTGCTTTGACCCGGATGCGATTGACGAAGTGGGTATTGCGGCGACGGTGGAAAAGGCGGGCTTTGGAGCGCAGTTGCGGGTAGCAGAGACCGAGACCGGCGCGCGGCAGGCCCGCAAGCGGGCCGAGTTGGAGGGGCAGGCGCGCCAATTCCGGTGGGCGGCTGTCTTCTGGCTGCCGCTCTTTGTGATCGAGATGGGCACAATGGCAGGTGTGCCGCTACCCGGCGCTCTCGCCTTTGAGTTGCATCCGCTGCGCACGGGGTGGGTGCACCTGGCGCTGGTGTTGCCGGTGATGGGGGTGGGCTATCGAGTTTACGCCGAGGGGACGCGGGCGCTAATGGCCGGTGGACCCAATATGTTTTCGCTGATTGCCATCGGCACGGCGGCGGCCTTCTGCTACAGCGCGTGGGGTTTGGCGATGGTGGCGTCGGGCGCAGCGGTCACCTTCGATTCGTACTTCCCGGCGGTATCGACGATTATCGCGCTGATGTTGATGGGGCGCTATTTGGAGGCGCGGTCGCGCTTGCGGGCGGGTGAGGCGATGGGGGCGCTGCTGCAATTGCAGCCCGAGACAGCGGCGCTTATCACGAGCGATGGCGAGCGGATCATCGAGGCGGAACGGATCGCGGTGGGGGACCGGCTGCGGGTGCGGCCGGGCGAGCGGATTCCGGCCGATGGAGCGGTGGTCGAGGGCGCGTCGACAGTCGATGAATCGCTGCTGACGGGCGAGTCGCTGCCGGTGGCCAAGGGCGTGGGAGACGCGGTGACCGGAGGAAGCTTGAATGGGTCTGGGG
>PBOD01000135.1 GCA_002724215.1 Gemmatimonadota bacterium
CCAATCGACCAGGCTTATTCGGGTGCCGCTGGCGGCGGCCAGTTCGGATAACAGCTCTTCAATAACTGCCTTGGCCTCGGTCTCCACCCCGGCTTTAACCCAGCGTCGGGTCCCTTCGATGCGGCATTTGACCGGGGCCTGGTTGTAAATTTCGCCGCATTCGACTTTGCCAATAAAAATGGTATCCGAGCCAATGTGCGGAGCGGTCCGCTCGCGCAGCTTTTCGCCCAGGGCCTTCAACCGCAAGACCAACTCCGCGCCGATGCCCACCACGTCGGGCAGGCCCGCAGGCCGCAATACTTCGTGTACCGGCGCACCCTCCCGCTCTATTTCGATGGCAAACACCGCCATGCCCCGGCCCGCCACCGGCAGCGCATCGCCCAAATACTCGGGCAGCATCACCCCATCGCCAACATAGCCCTCGCGGATCATCGCATAGAGCTGGCGGCGGTCGCCCCAGGGTGCCTCGTGGTGATCGTGTGCGGTGAGCAGAATACCGCCCTTTTGCAGGGCACCGCTGTCGCGCAGCGCGCGGGTGGCTTCGACATAGGCCGCAATGCCGCCCTTCATATCCGAACATCCCGAGCCGTAGAGCACGCCGTCTTCTATCCGCGGTGGAATAAAGGGCAAATGCACGGTATCGAGATGACCGTCGAATTGCAAAACGCGCCCCGGCTGGCCGCTGTCATAGCGGGCGATTACCGCCGGCGCCTCGGGCCAGTCGGTCTCGGGCCGCTCGACGACAAAGCCCTCGGCCGCGAGAATTTCGGCCAACTTATCCGCCGCCGCGCCCGCGCTCAGCGTCGGGCTGGGAATTTCGATCAGCGCCACCGCCGTGTCGAGCAAGCGCTCTTCATCGATAGCCTGGAGAATTTTTTCTTCCATGTCTTTGGTCCTTTCCGCCAACCAAATAAACAAAAGAAAAAGCCCGCCGCCACTGCGGGGTTGGGCACCACCAGCGACATCAGCAACCAGCCATCCCCAACCCCGCTATTCGCCCGGCATTGCGTATTTTAGTACTTTCCCGCCGAATTAGCTACTGGAGAAAGACCATGCCCAAACCACCCGAATACCGAATCATCTACAACTGGGACGGCGCACCGCACGGCTACACCCCCGTCCCCCAGACCCTCGACGACTTCGTTGCCCGAACCTACGCCCCTCTGCAAGACACCCAGGTCGGCGCGTTATTCTGGTGCATCGGCGAACACGCCGTGCGCTGGTCGAGCGATGAGCTGGAACTACTCGGCGATGTCCACGGCCGCCGCTACGAAAGCGCCGCCGCCTATACCCATACGGAGAATATTCGCCAAATGCTCGAGCGCGGCGAAAACCCCCACCAGGCCCTAATCGACCGCGGCCACGAGTTGGGCCTGCACGTCTACGGCTCACTGCGCATGAACGACAACCACTTCAACGGCGCCCAACTCGCCGATCTCAGTACCCTGCACCACACCGAACTGACCCACCTGCGCCGTGAGCACCCCGAGTGGCTGCTCGGCGCTGACACCGCCGATTGGTTCGCACTATCGTGGAATATGGCGGTGCCCGAGGTCCGCGAAAACCGCTTTCGGCACCTGCGCGAGCTCTGCGATAATTTCGCCTGGGACGGCGTCGAACTCGACTGGCAGCGCCACCCGTTTCACTTCCCCGACGACCACGGCTACCGCCTGCGCTACGTCCTCACCGACTTTATGCGCGCCGCGCGCCAACTCGCCGACGATATCGGTCGGCAGCGCGGCAAGCCCCTGTATCTGGCAGCCCGTGTGGCGGGATCGATCGAGGGCTGTGATCGCATCGGCTACGACATCGCGACCTGGACCCGGGAAAGACTGGTCGACATTCTCATCCCCGCCGGCGCTGCCGGCACCGACCCGGCCATCGAAGTCGAGGCCTTCCTGCCCCTGTGCGCAGCCAACGACATCGCCCTCTATCCCGGCTTCGACGGCGGCGTGCCCGGACCGGCCGCCAGCCCCGAACCCGAGGCGATGCGCACCAAGGGCACCGCCCTCAACTATCACCGCCAGGGCGCCACCGGCATCTACGCCTTCAACTGGCACGCCGACCGCGACTCCAAACGCGAATTGTTGACCCAGGTCGGGGCGAGCGACACCTTGCGAAGCCGCGACAAACTCTACAACGTGACCCACCGCTTCCGGGTCACCAGCGGCGACTGGCGCGGTGCCTATCAGCACGACCGCCTGCGCGGCCAGTTGCCCGTCGCGCTCCACCGCACCCTGGCGGGCGGTGGCCCGGAGTTTGTGCTAGAGCTAGGCGACGATCTCGACAGCGACCCGCCGACGAGGGTTGTCTTGCGGCTGCGGCTGCAGGATTGGATCGCCGGCGACGAGATCCGCGTCCTGTGGGACGGCAAGCCTGTCGCGCTGGACATTGCCTACGATTTCGGGAACGATCCGGCGCCGATCGCGGATGTCAGCGCCGCGACCTGGCATAGTTGCGAATTGACCCCGCTACAGGCGCAGCAGGGGGCACACCAGATTGCCGTCTCTCTGGTCGCGCGCCATCCCCAACTCGCCTGCGACCTCGTCCTCACCGACATCGAGGTGCTGGTACGCTACTAGGTCGATTTGTCCATTCGTCTCGAAACCGTCAGCCTGCGATTGGCGCACCCCAGCCAACCGAGCCACAATCGGCCCTGAGCAACACCGGGCTGCATCTTCTTAGAGAATAATTAGCGGCCATAACGCATACCGAAGAAAAATCCCGGCCAGACGAAGAGATCGTCCCCCCACTCGCGGTCGTTGCCGCTTGCGGGCGCAACCAGCCTGGGATTGCCGGCGGTCCAGAGGTGGTTGAAAGATACCCCACCGAATACCGACCAACGGGCACCCGCATCCCGGAAGGGCGTGGCCCAGGACGCATTGCGGGGATCGAAACGCAACCCGTATTCGAGCCGCGCGCGCGTCAGATGGTTTTCGACCGATGGGTTGCCCAGGCCCAGATCAACCGTCGGCGGGTGGACATCGATGTGCAGACGGTAGTCGCCGTCGAATTCGCGCGTGACCCGATACTGGCTGATATCTATCCCCATATAGGCGCGCTTCCAGATCTTCTGCAACCCGAAGCCTACCCCTAGAACCCAGGTCCGCTGAGGATCCAGGTCGTGAAACCCGGTCGTAAACGAAGAGTAAAATGAACGGCTGCCCGAGGTCAGGGTGAGCAAATTCATACCCACCTCGTCGCGCCAGGCACTCACGTTGAATTGACCGCTGCGCGAATAATTGACCAACCCTATGGGCAGCCCGTCTTCGATATCGCCCGATATATTGACCAGCCCAAATTGCCAGCCCTTGATTTTGCCCGCCACGTTGATCGCACCCACCTGGCCGCCCCTGACCTCGGCGGCGAAATTGGTGGCGCCAGACGCCTGCCAGCCGCGAATTTTGCCGGCGATATTGGTCGAACCCGCCCACTGCCAGCCGCGGACTTGTGGCGCGATATTGAGCATACCGATCTGCACGCCCTGCACCGGCCCCATCGCCCAGTTGACCCCCGAGGTCAACTGCCAGCCCTTGACCTCCTTGAGCGTCAGGTTGCCGATACCGCTGATCTGGCTACCGGCCCCCTGCCGGGCCTGATTGACCAGCCAGGCGAATTGCGCGCCCCGGAAAGCGCGGTTCTGGGTGTTGGTTAACAGGCCCAGCGAAAGCGTGTAGCCCTCACCGGTCTCGATTTCGATATGGCGGTCTTCGCTCATCCCCAGGCTGATACCCCGCCCCCCGCGCCGCACCGCGCTCTCGAGATCAACCTCGCGGAATTGCGCTGCACCCAGGCCTTTGCGCTCACCCTCGGCCAGCGCCAGTTCGGCGCTGCGCAAATTCTCTCCGCCCGTCTCCAGATGCAGAGTATATTGGCCTGGCTCCAGACCCAGTTCCATCGCCCTGCCCGCCGGCTTGTAGAGTTCGGCGACCAGCCGGCGACCGGCGTCGCGGATATAGATCCGGCCGTCCAAGTCTTCGACCAGCGCCAGGCCCGATACGTTGCGGCGCACGTCGGTCATCACCACGTCGCCGGTGCCGCGCATCTTGATATCGTAGGCCGGATGCTGGGGGCCGCCCGTGGTGCCAGTGGTCCGNGCCAGGGTCTCGGCAAAGGCGAATTGATAGGCCTCGTTGAGCGTCACCCGGCCATCGCCGGTGACATCCGCNGCGCCGCGCAAGCCCGAAACGAGATAGTGGGTAAAGAACGAGGCGCGAATCGCGTCGGATTCCTGCGCTGCCTCATCGGCCGAACTTGAGGTCAGAAAGGCGTAGCCGCGCATGTCGAATGACTCGTCGATCAAAAAGGGCTGCTGGCGCTGGCCGCCCTTGATGCGGGTAATCGCCCCCGAGGCACAGGCGTCGAGTACCGCGATATGCACGTCGGCGCTGGCCGCCCCCAACGCGCGCCGCAATTGCGGGTAGTCGAGGTGGTCGCCGGCCAATAGCAGCCCCTCCTCATCAGCGTGGCCCGAGTAGTAGAGCAGGACTTCAAGGCGATCGCCGCGGTGGTTGGCCGCCGCGACCCGGCGCTGTAGCTCGTGCAGGCCGCGCTGGAAGGCCGCCAGGTCGGGGTCGCGCAAGAGCAGCACATCCGCCGGATCCAGCCCCCCCATCTCTTCCAGCACGCGGACGAAGTTCTCCGCGTCGGTGACCGCGTAGCGCAGCAATTCCCGATCGACACCGCCATTGTTAGCGCCCGCCGCCAGCACCAGCCGCCGCA
Source organism: Gemmatimonadota bacterium (assembly GCA_002724215.1). Taxonomy (GTDB): domain Bacteria; phylum Latescibacterota; class UBA2968; order UBA8231; family UBA8231. The sequence goes on from PBOD01000135.1 coordinate 4,723, forward strand.
TCGCTGACTCANCNGGANTCGCCGCCANCCACATCGCTATGATCAAGAGGGNCAACTTCATCGTCGTCGGACTTCAGGGTTTTTCGGTTTTGTCGAGGGTGAANACAAAGAGCTGGATGCCCGGCGCCAACTTCGGCGCACCCCCGGCGGCCAACTGGTCCTTGAGCGCTGCCAAGTTAAAGCCGTGGCCCGCCGCGACAAAGAAGAAGCGCTCCCACTTAGGCGCGTNATCGAGCTCGTATGCAAAATCGAGGGTGTCGCGCGCGGCCAGCCGCGCGGCGCCAGNCCCGGTCGTCGGCAGGTGCTGGGTCACCGTCCCGCGGCCATCGACCGAAAGAATCGCGCCAAAAGGCAGACCGCCCGAGCGATAGACGATCTGCACCAGGTCGCCGCTTTGGGCTCGAGCGCCGTCGCGCANGCGCTCTTCGCCGCGGTCCAATTTGCGAAAAATCATCANNTGGGGNCCTTCNGCACCCCCTTTAATCCGCTCGCTGGGCACCTCCGCTACCCGGTCGAAGAAAGCGGGCACCGCCACCACCGCCAGGATCAGAGCCGCAGCTGGCACGGCCCAAAGGCGGTACCCGCTCCGCGGTCTTTGCGCTCGCCGCAGCCCGGTCCGCTGCATCTTCAATTTGATCTGACCGGCCATCCACTCGGGCGGAAAACGCTGGTGTAACTCCTCGTTAGAGCGCTCGAGCGCAGCGAGCCGTTCCCCGAGCCCGGAGTCGCTCTCAATGCGCTGGCGCAATGCGTCTAGTTCGGCAGCGGGCAATTCGCCCAGCAGATAGCGCTCGAGCCGGAAGTCGCTTACTTCTGGATGGTCCTGACGGTTCATGATGTCTCCAATTCATGCAGCGCCGCGCGCAGTCCGCGCAGCCTCTTGCGCACGCCGGATACCGACATGCCCACTTCCTCGGCGACCTCTTCCAGGGTCATTCGATCGACGTAGTGCAATACGGCCATCGTCCGGGTCGACTCCTGCTGCCGCCCGAAGAGCCTGGCGAGCATCGACCGGGCCTCGATCCGCCCCTCGGCGTCATCGAGATCGGCGATCCGNTCCAGCAAGTCCTGGTCGGCGGTGGTCTGCCGCCGCTTGGCGTCNCGGATGCGGTTGAGGCAGAGATTGGTCGCCATNCGGTAGAGCAGGCTNGANGGATAGTCGTCCCGCAGCCGGTCGCGCCGCTCCAGCAGGCGGACGAAGACATCCTGAGCAGCGTCGAGCGCCTGATCTTCGTCGCGCAGTAGCTGGCGGCAGCGCCGGATGACCATCGGACCGTACTGCCGATATAGTTCGTCTACATCCATATCGTTCCTGGCGGTGTGCTGGTACAACCCCCTCAGGCGCGCGGAGTGTTACTGTCTTTTTGGATTATTTGCGAAAAATCAACCCAGCTGCAATGCGCCGGCACCGAAGACCACATTGTACTCTAAACCGGCACTGTCGCGGGTCGCCGCGTCCATATAGCAGACGCTGAAGGCCCGGCGCGGACGCTGAGTGCAGTTGTCGGCCGAGGTGTGCAACAGCCAGTTGTGCAATAGCATACCCTCGCCGGCAGCCAGTTCCAAAGGCACGGCGTCGCGCTGGTCTACCTGCTCCTGGACTTGCTCGGATGTCAGGTGGCCNGAGCCGCTGTCNGGATTAATCAACCGGCCGTGCGAAGCCGGTATGACGTGGACGCAACCATTGTCCAGCGTCGCGTCGTCAAGCGCGGTCCATACCGTAACCAGCGGGTCGCGATCAAGGTTCTGCCAGCGGTCCTGATGCCATTTCAGATCAGTGCCGTAGCCGGCGGGCTTATTCATAAACATCGCCCGGTAGCAGGCAATGCGGCTAGCGGCGCCGTAGATGCGCGCGCAGATGTGGTGGAACAGNGGCTTTTGCAGATAGTCGAGGAAGACTTTGTCGTATTCGAGATCCTGTATCTTGCGGTAGGCCAGCGTCGCTCCCTTGTGTCCCTTGGACTGCGGGCCGGGCCGGGAATCCGGGCCGTCGGCACGGTCGAGCTGCATCAACATCCGGTCGTAGTCGACATCGGCTGTGCCCAGCATAATCTCATCGATGCGGCCCTGCAACGCGGCCAACTCGACGGGGCTGGCCACCGGGCCGAGGCGCGTGTAGCCCCTCCCCTCGAATTCGCGCCACTGTGCAGTGCTTAGCGTATCGCTCACGGTCCTTAGCTCCTGTGTCGTGACTGCAGCCCCAATAATAACCACAACCCCCTCTTCGCGCCCACTCGGGCCGTACTGTAGATTATCCNCATGCACAAGACGCCCTTTTTCACCTTCCTCGAGCCCGATCTCGCCACTCGNATCNCCGCCGCGGCNCCGNTCGACTTCGAAATTTCCATCCATCCCGCCGACCTGCCCGACGCCGAAAAAACACCCCTCGTCGCCAACGCCGATTTCCTCATCCTCTTTCCCGGCCGCCTGTCGCCCNACGTCCTNCGCGCCGCGACNCGTCTCAAGCTGATCCAGCTCTTGAGCGCCGGCTACGANCACATGGATCTCNATCTCTGCNCCCAACTTGGCATCCCGGTGGCCAACAATGGCGGCGCCAACGCCATCGATGTCGCCGAACACACCCTGGGCCTAATCCTCGCGCTCTACCGGCGCCTCGCCGAGCAGGACCGTGCGGTGCGCCGGGGCGATTGGAACCTGCTCGACAGCGGTCGCACCACCTATACCATCCACGGCAAGACCGCCGCCCTGATCGGGCTCGGCCATATCGGTCGCCACGTCGCCGCGCGGCTCGCGACCTTCGGCGCCGANCTGCTCTATGTCGATGCGCAACCCGCCCCTGAAGATTTCGGCGTCGCACTAGAGCGGGTCGATCTCGACGAAGCCCTGGCCCGCGCCGATATCGTCTCCCTCCACGTGCCCCTCACCGACCNGACCCGCGGCCTTATCGGCGCCAGNCAACTGGCCCTGATGCGCCCTTCGGCCCTGCTAATCAATACCTGCCGCGGCCCCGTCATCGCCGAAGACGCGCTGGTCGCCGCGCTGCGCGAACAGCGCATCCTCGGCGCCGGCCTCGATGTTTTCGCCTGCGAACCCCTGGCCTCTGACCATCCATTGCTCGATCTCCCCAACGCGCTCTTGACCCCGCACGCGGCCGGCATAACCCGCGACACCTGGAGTCGGCGCGCCGAGTTTGCCTTCGCCAATTGCCAACGCGTACTCGCCGGAGAGGAACCGCTCGCCCGCATCGACTGAAGCACCTCGTGCTCTTTATTGTAAACGCAGANCCNGNAGGGTATATTCTAACTCCGCCGAGCGGACGATTTCGACCACAACCATATGTCACCAGCCACCAGTAGCGGCCGAGTACCGCCGCGCCGGGCATGCGGTCCAGATGATTGCCATCAGCATCAAAGCGCCCGCAGCCCCGGGGACGCTCACGGAAGACAAGCGCCAGAGGGAGCAGTAGATGCGTAGCTGGCAAAAGGCCGTTCCGCTGTTGCGCGCAGAGCATGGGGTCTGCGACCTGCTGGATAAAGTCGCAACGCTGCGCCGGAACGCGACCATATACCCACCCCAGGATCAGATCCTGAGCGCTCTGGCCCTGACCCCCTTCAACCGCGTCAAGGCCGTCATCCTCGGCCAAGATCCATATCATGGTGCCGGGCAGGCGCACGGCCTGGCTTTCTCCGTGCCCGAGGGCGCCAAAACGCCCCCTTCGTTGCGCAATATATTCAAAGAAATCGCCNCCGATGTGCACGNNAGCGACCCACCAACCTTTTGCACCNATCTGACCCGCTGGGCCAAACAGGGCGTNCTGCTGCTCAATAGCACCCTGACCGTAGAGGAAGGCAATGCNGGTTCNCACCANCATCTGGGCTGGCAGACACTNACCGACCAGATCGTGCAAATCCTCTGCACCAGGCGTTGTCACCTGGTCTTTTTGCTCTGGGGTAACCACGCCCAGGAGAAGGCCGCGTTCATCGACACCGACCGCCACTTGCTGCTCGCCGCAGCCCACCCTTCGCCTCTTTCGGCGCATCGCGGCTTCTTCGGCTGCCGCCATTTCTCGCGCACCAACGACTATCTAGCCACCCACGGCAAGACCCCCATCGACTGGTAAGGATAAACCTATGACCACCCTCATCCGTGCCGCGCGCCTCGCCGACGGCCTCAGCACGTCTTCCCAACCCAACCAGGCCGTACTCATCAGCGACGGTCGCATCCTCGCTGTCGGTCCCGCCGACACCATCGCGTCGCAAACCCCGCCCGACACCGAAACCATCGACCTCGGGGATGCCACCCTGACCCCGGGTCTGATCGACGGGCACACCCACTTGAGTCTGGCCGGTGATGGCCACTCCTACGTCGAAATGTTCTCCGAGAGCGACGAAATGATGGTGCTCACGGGTGCCTATAATCTGCGCCGGCACCTCGACGCCGGCATCACCACCCTGCGCGAGCACGGCGCCCGCAACAAAGTCGGCTTCGCGATCAAGGAGGCGCTGTCGCGCGGCTATATCGCCGGACCCCGCATGCAGGTATCGGGTCGACCGATCACCTGTAGCGGCGGTCATTTCCACATGTGCAACGAAGTGGCGGACGGCCCCGACGAGATCCGTCGCTCGGTCCGGCGCCTGGTGCACGAGGGCGCCGACTATATAAAAATCATGACTTCGGGCGGCGGCACGGCGGGCACCCTTCCCGGCCGGGCCTCCTACTCGGTCGAGGAATTGCACGCCGTCGTACACGAAGCACACCACTTCCACCGGCTTACCGCCGCCCACTGCCGCGCCAAAGAATCAATGGTGCGCGCGGTCGCAGCCGGCATAGACCTGATGGAACACGCCGAATTCCTCGACCCCGACCACGAAATGCGCTTCGACCCCGACCTGGCCGAAAAAATGGCCGAGTGCGGCATCTGGATCAGCCCCACACTACAGGCCTGGACCAACTACGGCCGTATCGTCGATCTGGAGCAAAAAAGGGATCGGGGCGAGCTGTCGCCGGCAGCAGCAAGCCAGTTGCAGGCGCTGTCGGACCGCGCCGAAAAGCGCCTGGATATCATGCGCCGCATGCTCGATTACTGCCGCATCGACCGCATTGTCCCCGGCACCGACTCGGGCGTCGGCAGCCTGGCCTTCGGCCACCTAGACTACGACCTGCGCTTGCTGGTCAAGGTCGGCTTCACGCCCGGCGAGGCGCTCTTGTCGGCGACCAGAATATCGGCCGAGGCCATCGACATGGCCGACGAATTGGGCACCATCGAACCGGGCAAAATCGCCGATTTGGCCGCCTTCAAGGGCGATCCAACCAAGGACGTACTGGCCCTTAGCGATGTAGCGGCGGTATTCCAGGCCGGCGTGCGGGTGCGATGAAAACCATTCTCTTCGTCTGCACCGGCAATATCTTTCGCAGTATGATCGCCGAATACGCGCTCAAAAAAGAATTGGATGCTGGCTATGAGGTGACATCGGCCGGCACCGAAGCGGCACCGCAGGCGATCGTTCCGCTGGTACTCGAATGCCTCGCGCGCCACGGTATCGACCCGACCGCCCACCGCCAGCGCCGCATAACGGATGCGATGCTTAACGGTGCCGACCTCAAGGTAGCGATGGGCGCGGACCACCAGACCTTCCTCGCCCGCGAGTTTGGAGCCCAGGTGCCCCTCTTCAACGAAGTAGCCCACGGCCTTGCCGAACCCGTCCTCGACACCAACGAAGCCGTCCCGGACTACGAGACCAACCCCCAGGCCCGCGACGCCCACATCCGCTGGGTCGTCGATCACATCTGCACATCGATGCCGGCCTTTATCGCCCGCATGCCCCAATTCATGGCAAAATAAAAGCCGGTCCCGTCCAGGGACCGGCTGCCGGGATGGCTATCGTCCCCCTTATCGCAACAATATAAACTTGCGCGTTTGCACCCCCTGCGGAGCCTGCAAGCGGTACGCATANAGCCCCGAAGTCAGCATGCGCCCACTCGCGTCGCGGCCGTCCCAGTTGGCAGTGTAGTGCCCGGCCCGACGCGATCCCNNGGCTANGCGCACCACCAATTGGCCGAGCAGATTGAATACCGACAACTCGATCTCGCCGTCGACCGCCAGATCGNAGNGGATNACCGTGCTGCCATTGAANGGGTTGGGATAGTTCTGCGCCAACGNGAATAATTCGGGCACGCCCTCTTTCCGACGCTCCAACACCGCCGTCGGCTGCGACCGGGTTTGCGCCGCCACCAGCCGCACGTCGTCGATATAGAAGGTGCCGCGCAGATTGCCGAAGAGCCGCAGCGACTCGATCGGCCCGTCGAGCCGGTAAAAGAGCGCCAGCGGAATCTCTACGACCTGCCATTCGCCGCGGTCGAGGTCGAGGCCCAACCCTGCTATGTCGCCGCCGATGAGCTGGACCAGCGAAGGAGTATCCCCGTTGACCATGATATTGAAGGCGGGACGGGCGCCGCCATCGGCATCGCCCGGATGGATTGCCAACCGCAAGGCGCGATAGCCGACTGGATCGACCGCTTGCCGCGGCTTGTACTCGATTGTAAAGGCCGCCGCGGCCAGCTCCTGTGCCAGCGATCCGGCGTAGACTTGCGCGCCGGCGGCATCGTCTAGATCCGCGTTGGCGACGAAACCGCGCTGCCAGTTGTCCCCGTAGCCTTCATCGAAGACGATCTGGTCCCCCCGTGGCAAGACCACGATGTCGCGGCTGACAACGGTCTCCAACGGTCCTGCNGCAGCCGCTTGTCGCACGCTAATCCGCAATTGCTTGCGGCCATTGCCGATATCGGCGTGCATCGCGGTTTCGAGCCGGTAGACGCCCGGCTCANCCGGCGGCAAGACCTGGGCGCGGGGACCGCCCAGCGCGCTCAAATCGGCGACGACTTCCGGCGCAGGACCCGCGGGCTCGGTGCTTGCGACCCGGATCTCCTCGCGCAGGACCAGTTCGGCCCCGGCCACCAGCGAATCCGGCAGCGCGCTGTGCCAGTCGGCGCGGATATGCGGGGGCGGAAAGCGCGCGCTGACCAGTTCGATGCCATCGAGATAGAANGNNCCGCGCANATTGCCAAACAAGCGGATCGAGNGCAGAGGCTCCTCCAGCGGCGCGAAGGCCCACAGCGGCACCTCTACGGTCTGCCAGTCGTCTCGAGCCAGATCGACGCCCGGGAAGAAGCCGCCGACCAGCGGCTCAACCTTGCGGATATCCTCGTTGATCTGCACCGAGAACGCCGGNCGGCTGCCCCCAACCGNCTCGCCGCGGCGGAAGGCGAAGCGCAACGCCCGATAGCCGGAGAGATCTACGGACTCGCGCGGCAAAAACTCCAACGTAAAGCCGCTGGCCCGGACCTCCAGTCCCTCAGCCGCAACCGCGACCTCGGCATTGGCATTGAAACCCAACTGCCATCCNGCGCCGTAGTCGCCGGCGAAGACGACCTGGCTCTGGCGCGGCAATATCACCACTGACCGTCGCAAGACCATTTCCCGGCCATCCCTGCNTATGCGAAATGACACNGTGCGGCGGCCGCTGGCACCGCCGGCTTGTAGCGACCTTGCCAGCGGATAAAAGCCCGGATCGGATTCGCTGAGCTCCAATTCGCCCGGCCCCCCCAGTTCGCGCAAATCCGCCACCACCCGCACGCCCGCGACGCGACCGCTATCCAGGCGCACCCCACCGGCGATAGCCACACTTTCGCCCAGCGCCACCGAATCGNCCAGCGCGCCCTCCCACCGCGCCGCCAGCGCGCCATGCTCGAAGTAGATCTGGTGCATGCGAATCTGGTTGCGGTTCGCGCTGGAGATAATCGCGGCCTCCACGGCCTCGCGGCGGTAGCGCGTATAGCGGCCGATCTGCGGGTCGTCGCGGTTGGTAAAGCCGCCGTTGACCCGCTCGGTCCATTTGCTCGCCGGGTCCATTGCGTAGTAATAGCGCTCGTCGTAGCCGACTAACACCATCAGGTGTCCGACCTCGGAAAANCCGCCGTGGACGATCACCGGCCGACCGGCGTCNAGCAGACCGTGCAGTTCGCGCAGCGTACCGGCATTGGCCGCCAGGTCGCGGACCGGCAGCCCGCGCAATGCGGCCTCTGCGTTGAAGATCTTTTCGAGCCCGCCGGTGGTCTGGGCGATGTAGGTTCCCCATTTGGCCGAGATTTTATCGGGGGTAATATCGTCGGCCCCGTAGTATTTGAGCACGATGGCGATGCAGGTATTCTGGCAGGAGCCGGAGGGATTGAGGCGGTTGCTGTACTGGTGAAAATAGGGCATGTCCGGTATATAGCCGGCCCCGGCCTGTCCGCCCAATAGCAGCACGAGACAGATCAGCTTCTTCAAGGCACAATCTCAATGACGATAGTTTTATCGCACACGGCCGGCACGGCCCCGTTCCATTCAGCTCGCATGGTACCCCTTGCCCGGTTTAGAAATTTTCCAGCGCCAGCGCGGTGGCCAGGTTGGGCCGGCCATAAAAGCGCTGCGCCGCTTNGTCCCCTCCCTCGACCAGGCGCCGNGGCACAACCGTGTGGTCGCTCATTGGCGGCAGCCGGCGGTGCCCNTAGTAGATGTGGATCGTCCGGCGCTCGCGCTGCGTCTTTTTGACCACCCCGGCGTGGCCGCTACCCGCATTGAATATAATCGCCGTCCCCGCTTTGCCGTAGAGTTCCACTGCGCGCTGTGGGTCCGGCGCAGCGAGCTCGCAGCGCTTTTGCGCCACAGTTTCCGGCACGACGGCGAAGCAGTGGCTGGCAGCATCGACTGCCGTCAAATAATAGACGAGCGAGAGGTTGCGCAGGGCCAATGGATGATCCGGCCAGTGGCCCGTGTCGCGGTGCCACACCGCCTGTGGCGGGTCTTGCACGTGGGGTTGGCGCACCATCGCCGACAGTTCCTCGAAGCACAACTCGCCGCCCATCAGCTCCTCTACGAGCCCGAAGACTGCCGGATGGCGGATCACCNCGTCGAAGGCCCGGCTGCTCAATAGCAGCGCAGCGCTCTGGTAGCGCCCGCCCTCGCCGCGGTGCTGCCACAATTGCGGATACTGCTCGCGGTCGCGGTCGATGGCGGCGTTGAGCACCGCCAATTCGTCGGCAGATAGCGCTTCGGGCACAACGCAATAGCCATTGGCGCGAAAAAAATTCAGCTGCTCGCGCATCGCCTCAGATCCCCACGGACTCTGCTGGCCCCAGATCTTGATCCTGGCCGCGGTGAAAATTGCGGCCCATCAGATATTTTATATCCAGCTCGACATCGCGCACGAAAATNTCGGGCAGGGCCTGGGCGTCGCGGCGCAATAACTCGATCTCCAGCTGGTTGTCTCCCGGTCGGGGCNANTGCTTTGCATCCAGGCTNAAGGCATACCAGTATCCCGATCCGGTGCGATAGCGCGGCGCCGACATCCGGTAGAGCTCGTTGATCTTGCGCAAGAGCNGATCTGGCAATTGGCGGCCATTGAGCGCGAAGCGCAGCCGGTCGCGCTCGGTATTTCCCATCACCCGAATCCGCAATAGCACCTCGTGCACCCGGCCGACCTTGCCCCAGCGCCTGAGATCGTCGCTGATCGGGATGTTAATTTTGGCCTTCTCGCCCCGTTCCAGCGAGACCGGCAACTGCATGCCCATCCCCGGCTCGGTNGGCGGGTCGGGATAGCGCCCGGTCACCGTCGGCACGTGGTAGATCTTGTCGCGCGGCGCCATCACTTCGGGATAGGGCAACTCGCGCAGTTTCTCGTAAAAGTCCGCGCCGTAGGGCCAGTTGCCGAACCAGTGCGCCAGATAGAGCCCGNCTACCCCCTGCGCCCAGTAATTGGTCGCCGCCGCCCGGATCATCTCAATCGTCCCTTCCGCCACCCGATCCGAATCGACGTGGCTTTGNAGCGCCGCGTAGACCCGGCAGCCGCTCTTGGTGGCCGCGCTGACTAACGGGCGGAAATCGACGGTGGGATCCAATAGCTCCGGCCCGCCAAAGGCCTGTCCGACCAGCGCATCGACGATGCCCTCCTCAAGCCAGGCTTCGATATCCATGCCAACGCTATAACACCCCTCCATACTATAGGGAATGCGAATCACCAACTCGCGCCGCCGCCCNCTGCGCTTGACCGCGCGATAGACCTTGCGCACCCACTCGGTCATAATCTTGCGGCCGGCCGCCACTTCATTGGGATGAAAGTAATNCGCCTGGTAATTCATCTGCAGCTCGAAGCCGTCGACCGGATATTTCTCCAGGGTTTCTTTGATCAGGGCAAAGCGCTCGTCGCGCACCNCACGATGCTTGAAGTCGAGGCAGGTCGCCCCCGGATANTCTGCGGGCAAATCNCCNCCGGCGCCGATTTCCAGNTGCGGATTGTCAAAGCGGAAATTCGAGCAGCGCACGTCTTCCGCCCACGGCCCACGGCCCTGCTGCACCAGCAGCGTCGGGTAGACTTTCTTGNCGTACTGGCGCGCGCGGTCGCAAATCAGTTGCAGCGGGTCGTGTCCCTTGCCGATTAAATCGCGGGCATTCTGGTGTGCGCGGCGAAAGATCAGGTGCGGCCACTTCTTGCGATTGTGGCCCCACAGCTCGCCCACTTGCGTATCGTGCAATACTGTGCGGCCGTCGCCGAGACAGAACATAATCGCCTCGACCGGCGTACCGAGTAGTTCGTCCACCCCCTGCTCGTACTCTTCCTTTTGCATCGGCGGCTCGTACATGTAGATCAGCGGATGGCGGCCGTCGTGGTAGAATAAAATTTTGGGGGCGGTCATGGGCTCTCCTCCTCAGGTCCAATTGCGCGAATCGGGCACGGCAACCCAGGTCGAGCCCTGGGCCATCGACTGCTGGCTCACCAGGCCCGGNAGGGTCATATCCAGNGCCAGGTCGATGCCGATAGNNGGGTCGCGCTCGCCGCGAATGGCCGCGACGAAATCCTGCACCTCCCAGTAATCGCCGCCGCCGTGCCCGGCCTCAAGTGCTTCCTCGGGCGGGTTTTTCCAATAATCGGGCAAAAAATCCTCCAGCGCCTCCAGNCGCTCCCAGCGCAACTCTTCGCTGCGCTCGCGCAACCAGACCTTGGGCTCAGCCTCGAAACCATCGCCCGACTCGTAGCATCCGTCGGTACCCTGNAGCGCGTAGCGGCTCATGTGGTGCGGACGGTCCGAGAGCATATCGACGCGAATTTGCGCTAGACCGCCGCCCGAGAGCCGGCACATCATCGTCACCGAGTCCTCCATCTCGTAGAGATCTCCGCGCGGGTCGCGATAGTGATGCCCCGTGCCCATCGCGCATACCGCCGTTACCCGCTGTCCCTCGAACCACGTCAGCACGGGGCCCAGACTGTGCGTCGGATAGGTGCTGCCATTGATTCCNGTCTGCCAGCGCCGGCGCCAGCGCGTAATCTCATTGAGGNCCTTCAATTCGTGAATATAGGCGCCCTCGGCGTAGTAGATTTCGCCGAAAAANCCGCGGCGGACCAACTCGCGCACCAGCACATTGGGCTTCATATAGGTGAAGTTCTCGGCCATCATATANNCGGCCTTACTGCGCCGGGCCGCNCGCGTCAAATCGCGGCACTCCTCCACCGACACCCCGGCCGTCACCTCGCTNAGCACATGGATATCGCGCTGTAGCGCCATGATCGCCTGCGGCGCNTGGAAGTGCATCGGCGTGCCAACGACGACCGCATCGATCTGCCCGGAGTCGAGCATCTCCTCGGCGTCGGTGAACGCATGGGGGATGTCCAACTCGGCCGCGTTGGCTTTGACCGCTTCCTCGCGCACATCGCATAGCGCGGTGATCACCGTTGCCGGATTGGCCTGCAGGTTGCGAATATAGCTATTGCCCCGGCCCGCCGCGCCGATGATTCCAAAGCGAATTTTACTCATTTATTTCCTTTTTCNTAGCGGTTGACAACNTCATTGGCCNAAAGTATTGTTTAGATCCCAATCCGCCAACCCCCTTTCCNCTTAGGAGGAAGTCATGGCCATTATCCCCAATATCAGTTCCGATCTCGCCGGTCCCCTCGGCGCCATCCATCTCCCCCGACTCTGGTCCAAGCTGCGCCTGAGCGCCGCTGGCCAATTGCCCGAAGACTATCCCGAGTGCGGCGCNGGNTTCGACCAGATGGTCCTCGATGGCCTCGGCCTCGACCGCGACGCCGCCGTCGCCTATGTCAAGGACAACAAGGCCAGCTATGTCGAATTCGAAAACTGGGCCAAGGAACAGCGCGGCGGCTCGATCCCCCAGAGCGAGATCGACGCCTCCAACGCCGCCATCCGCGGCTATAACCACGACGACGAAACCCGCGGCAGCATCCTCTCCGCCGCCGGCGTGGGCGATGACGGCTCGATCCTCGANGCGGTCAACCTCAACAATCTCGACGACTGGACCGAGTTGCACAACGCCCTCAGCTAGGGCGCTNACTCTATCCCACTGGCCCGTCCTCCGAGGGGGGACGGGCCTTTTTATTTTGCCCAGGGCAAAGGCACGCCCAGGCGCTGGCTGGCGTCGCGCGCTGCNTTCTGCTCGATCTCGCCGTAGGGGATGCCCTCGCTGCGATAGGCCGCCATCCGCTCNTCCTCGATCGCCCCNGGCAATAACGCCCGGTCGTAGCCAGGCAGNGGTTCATAACTCTCGCGCACGTCGCGCACCATGCGATCGACTTCNCCCGTAAACATCGCTTCCGGCACCACGGCACCGATGTGAATCGCCAGTACCATTCCACCCATCCGCGCCGCCGGCCATTTTTCGCGCNCCGCGTCCACCTCGGGCGCAGTGTAGCCGGTTAAAGCGCCGCCGAGCAGGCTGGCGACCGCCGTATAGCCCATGCTCTTAAAAAAGGCCGCGGGGATTTGCCCCAACAGCGCATCATATTCGGGACCGCGCTGGTAGTCGGCCATAATGCAGGTCGCCGCGTCGAGCACTANCGGTGGTTCGTCAGCGCCGGGCATGGCGAAGGAGATCGGCGGGTTGCCGTAATAGCCTATTTGCGGCTTCTGCTCGGCCCCGCGCGCNTCGCCCTGGCCGATGTAGCCCTGCACCGAAAAGCCGACGCAGCCATTTTCCATGCAAATACGCGCATAGTGACCAGCCGAGCCGTAGTGGCCAATCGGCCGNGTCACGACCATGCCGACACCGGCGGATTTGGCCTTTGCGACGGCTAGTTCCGCCGCCCGCACCATCGGCAAATAGCCCAGACTGCCGTCGCCGTCGAGCACGGCCGTAGCCGCGGTCTGCTGCACCGCGCGAATATCGGGCCGCGGATTGGCGTGGCCCTGCTCAAAGGTGTTGCAATAGCCGTTGATATTGCGCGAGCCGTGGCTGCGCACCCCGCGCAGATCCGAATTGACCAGCAGGCGGGTGAACAGTTCGGCGTGCTCCTGGTCGAGGCCCACTTGAGCAAAACAAGCCACCCCAAAATCCATCANNGCCTGNTCCTGAACGCGNATAAATTCCTCGGGGGGTTGNTTCATATTTATTCCCTTTTATTAATTTTTANAAANTATTNACTAGGCTTAGTTTATATCTCGTTTTGGCCGTGGTGTCAACCACCTTGCCCCGCCCCATGTCGATCCTTATTTTGCTGCCGCCAACCCCTCACAAGCGAAAGCAGACCACTATGCAGCACCGCAGGCGCAAAAAACCCAGAGTAGAAACGCTAACCCGCGAACTCGTCTCCTATCCCTCGGAAAGCCAGACCAGCAATGTCGAAGTCACCCGCTACGCGTCCCAGGTCCTGGGCGCAGTCGGTTTCGACGAAATAGAGGAAATACCCTATACCGACGCCGCGGGCGTCCACAAGCTTTCGATCGTCGCCAAAATGGGCAAGGGCAGCGGCGGGCTATCGCTGATGAGCCACGACGATGTCGTGCCCGCCAACCCGGACGACGGTTGGACCCAGAATCCCTACAAACCCTGGGTCGCCGCTGGCAAACTCTACGGCCGGGGCGCGGCCGATATGAAGGGGCCGCTCGCCGCCTCGATCTGCGCCGCCGCCCACTTCCGCCCCAACCAACTCGAAAAACCGCTCTATATCATGGTCACCGCCGACGAGGAAGTCCAGGGGGTCGGCGCCCAGCACGTCACCGCCCGCTCCCGGCTCTTTGCCGAGGCCAGCAGCGGCTACGGCATTATCTGCGAGCCGACCCGCTTGCGCGTCGTCCACGCCCACAAGGGCTCGCTGGCCATGCGCGTCACCTCCCAGGGCAAGGCCGCCCACACCAGCAGCCTCAAGGGCGTCAACGCCAATATGAAGATGATTCCCTTCTTAAACGAAATGGCCAAGTTAAACAAACAAGTACTTACAGCCCAACGCTTTCGCAATGATGAATTCAAGCCACCTCACTCCGAACTGAGCATCGGTATCAACGACCACAACCGCGCCACTAATATCTCTCCCGCGCAGAGCATCTGCACCCTTAACTACCGCCCGATGCCCGGCGTCGATGTCGATGGACTGATCGACAAGGCCCGCAAATGCGCCAAGAAGTACGGGCTCCGCTTCGAAGTCAAACACCGTGGCCAACCCCTCTACACTCCGCGCACAGACCCCCTGGTCCACACGGCACTCAAGCTCACCGGCAAGCGCAAAGCCGGCACCGTGGCCTATGGTACCGACGGAATGGCCTATGCCGAGAAGATGAAGCAAATGGTCGTCATCGGCCCCGGCGACATCGCCCAAGCCCATACCGTCGACGAGTGGATCGAACTGGACCAACTCCACAAGGGAGTCGATCTCTACACCCGCCTCATCGACCACGTCTGCGTCCAGGGGCTGAACTAGAACAGTACAGGGCCGCCAAATCAACCTCTTCGACGGCCCTTCAACACACTGTCCTACAATAATTTATAAATAAAATATAACTATACCGATTCAGCTGCCTGCAACATATTCCGCGCTACCAACACCTCGGCTATCTGCACCGCGTTGAGCGCCGCGCCCTTGCGCAGTTGATCGCCGCTGACCCACAGGTCCAATCCACGGCCATCCGGGCGCGAAATATCCTGGCGAATCCGCCCCACCAGCACGGCGTCCAACCCGGAGGCCTCAATCGGCATCGGGAAGTGACTGCTGGCCGGTTCGTCGACGATCTGCACGCCTGGGGCCTGCGCCAGAATCTCGCGCGCCTCCTGCTCGGGATAGGGCTCGGCGAACTCCAGATTGATCGCCTCCGAATGCGCGCGCATCACCGGCACGCGGATCGTCGTTGCCGTGATCTGGACCTGGTCGTCGTGGAACATTTTTTGGGTCTCGCGAATCATCTTGACTTCTTCTTCGCAATAGCCTTCTGGGCCCACATCTGAATTGTGCGAGAATAAGTTAAAGGCTATTTGATGAGGAAACTCCTCAGGGTCTGCCGCCTCGCCCGCGAGCACCGCCCTGGTCTGCTGTTCCAATTCCTCCATCGCCCGCGCCCCAGCCCCACTGACCGCCTGATAGGTCGATACCACAATCCGCTTGACGCGGCGCCTCTGATACAGCGGCCACACCACTACGTCCATAATAATCGTCGAGCAATTGGGATTGGCGATAATGCCCCGGTGATGGGCGAGATCGTCGGAATTTATCTCGGGGACCACCAGCGGCACCTCGGGATCCATGCGATAAGCCGAAGTATTGTCGACAACCACCGCCCCGGCAGCCACGGCATGGGGATTGTACTGCTTGCTCAGCGCCCCCCCGGCCGAAGCCAGGACAATATCAATGCCCTCGAAAGAGGCCTCGCTCAACTCCTGCACCACCAACTTTTCGCCCTTGAAGGCCAACTCGCGCCCCGCCGACCGAGCCGAGGCCAATAGCCGCAGCTCGGCGAGCGGAAAATCACGCTCGGCCAAAATTTCCATCATCACCTGGCCCACCGCCCCAGTCGCGCCCATAATCGCTACATTGTACTGGTCCTTCATCTGTGCTCCTAGCCTTTCAATTTTCGATTAAATATTCCATCAGGCGATGGCCATTAGCGACCTGCATACTGCCCTTTTCGGCCGCTTGTTCGCCATAGGCCTCCAGCCCATCGGCCGCAATACCGGCCCCCCATAAAACGAAGGGCACCGGATCGCGGCTGTGGGTGCGCAGGGCGATCGGCGTGCGGTGGTCCGGCGCCATCAGCAACCGGCAGGGTCCCAGGTCGGGCAACCCCTCAAGGATCGGCGCAACGACCCGGGCGTCGAAATCCTCAATCGCCTGAACCTTGGCGGCCGAATCGCCATTGTGGCCGCACTCGTCGGGGGCCTCGACGTGGACGTAGACCAGATCGCGATCTTGCAGCGCCTGCAGTGCATACTCGGCCTTGCCCTCGTAATTGGTGTCGAGATAGCCGGTGATCCCCGGGACCTCGACGACCTCCAGCCCGGCGCTCTTGCCGATCCCGCGCACCAGGTCCACCGCGGAGATCACCCCGCCGCGCAAGCCGTAGCGCGCGCCAAAAGTCTCCAGGCTCAGCGCCCGGCCCGAGCCCCAGAGCCAAATGGCATTGGCGGGATGTGCGCCGCGGGCCCGGCGGGCGGCATTGACCGGCGCGGCGGTCAGAATCGGCCCGGCAGCTTCCATCAGCGCGCGAATCTCCTCCTGGCGCGGCCCGGCCGGCAAATGCGCGGCGACCGACTCGCCCATGATATCGTGCGGCGGATAGGAGACCAAGTCTTCGGGGCCGTTGTCGTATACCAGCAGGTGGCGGTAGCCGACCCCGGGATAGAAGCGGATGCATTCCCTTCCCAGTGCACCGGCCAGCGCCGCAACTAACTCGGCCGCTTCCTCGCTCTCAATATGACCGGCGCTATAATCGACCAGCGTGTCGCCCTCGCTGTAGATCAAATTCATGCGGAAGGCCACTCCATCCGGCCCCAGATCGACACCCATACTCGCGGCTTCTAAAGGCGAGCGGCCGGTGTAGTGGACCCGGCTGTCGTAGCCGAAAATCTCCAGATTGCCGATATCGCTCCCCGGCGGCCGCTCCGGCGGTATCATTTGCACTAATCCGCCTCTGCCTTCGCGGGCCAGGCGGTCCATCTGCGGCGTCCTGGCGGCCTCCAGTGGCGTGCGGCCAGTAAGCTCGTCGAGCGGGTAGTCGGCGGCCCCGTCGGGCACCAGCACGATGTACTTCACTGCTTAGAGCTCCTCCATGCGAATCAGCTTGACCCCGTCCGGCACTGCGTCGAGCGCGTCGATGGCGCCCAGCGCTCTTTGCATCGCAGCTTCTTTGGCCTCATGGGTGACGATTACCAGCGGTACCGAGCCGCCTTCGAGATCGCGCTCCTTCTGAATCACCGAGGCGATGCTGATATGCTCCTCGGCCAAAATCCGCGCGATCCGCTCCAATACGCCGGGCTGGTCACAGACCAGCGCGCGCAGAAAATAGCGCATTTCGACATTTTCGACCGGGGCGATCGAGACCGCCTCCTCGCCGAGGATCATATCGCCGATGGCGGTGCCGGCCCCGGCGACCTTGCGCTCGACCATTTCGACCATGTCGGCAACCACCGCGCTGGCGGTGGGCATCTGCCCGGCTCCGCGCCCCGAAAAGACCTGCGGCCCCACCGCCGAACCCTGCACCTGGATGGCGTTGAATTCGTCGTGGATATTGGCCAGGAGTGAATCGGTGGGCACCATCGCCGGATGTACCCGCGCCTCAACGCTGCCATTTTGTTGCTTGGCGATGGCCAGTAGCTTAATGACAAAGCCCAGTTCGCGGGCGTATTCGATATCGCTCTGCTCTATATGCTCGATCCCCTCGCAGAACACATCGCTGCCGGTCCCGGTGCTGTGGAAGCCGATGCGGCAGAGAATCGCCAGCTTTTGCGCCGCGTCCATGCCGCTGACATCCATCGTCGGGTCTGGCTCGGCATAGCCCTCGTCCTGCGCGTCTTTGAGTATATCGGCGTAGTCGCCCTCGCCGCGGCTCATGCGAGTGAGGATGTAGTTGGTGGTGCCGTTGAGGATGCCGTAGAGCGATTCGACGCGATTGGCCACCAGGCCGCTGCGCAGCGAGCGGATAATGGGAATGCCCCCGGCAACACTGGCTTCGAACATCAGATCGGCGCCATTCTTGAGCGCCAATTCGAAGAGTTCTTCACCGCGCTCAGCAAGCAACGCCTTGTTGGCGGTGCCCACGTCCTTGCCCTGCCGCAATGCGGCGCTGACCCATTCGTAGGCCGGCGCCGCCCCGGTCAACTCCACCACGAGTTGCACTGCCGGATCGGCCACGACCTCTGCGGCTTCTGCAGTCAACAGCGCCTTGTCTACAGCCACCGCGCGCGGCCTGGCCCTATCGCGGACGGCTACGCGCTTGAGGGCGAAGTCGACGTGCTTGCGCCTGCGCATCGACGAGGGCGCATCTTGCAACAATTCGACCACGCCGCTGCCGACCGTGCCCAGGCCGATTAAACCTACCCCTATCGGATTACTCATAATTTTGCGCCAATTCCTTGTTCCATAGCAATTTAGAGGTTCTAAATATAGAGGGCTTGCCGCTTTTTTGGCAAGGGAATGGACCCGGTGCGGGCTTTTCCTATATTAAGTCTAATCTCAGCAAAGGAGCCCATCGCCCATGGACCTGCAGACCTTCAAAGCCAGTCTCGACACCGACGCCCCACCCACCGATATTTCCAACGCCCTGCAAGCGCTCTGGTACGACGCCAAGGGCGACTGGGACAAAGCCCACGAACTCGCCCAGCAGGAACCCGACCCGATAGGCGCCTGGGTCCACGCCTATTTACACCGCGTCGAGGGCGACGAAAGCAACGCCGGCTACTGGTACAATCGGGCGCAAAAGCCCCATAGCAAAGCCGCGTTGCCCGAGGAGTGGGATCAAATCGCGACGGCACTCCTGGCCGGATAGCACCTAGTCTGCGGGCGCCTCCAACCCCGCGATCTGCCGCTCTACACGCGCGCGAACATCCGCAGACAATTCCAGCGACACACAGCGGCGATAAGCCGCCAGCGCCTCGGCATTGCGCCCCAAGTGCAGCTGGGCCGAGGCCAGGTTGATCCAAGCGTCGGCGTAGTCGGGTTGTAGTTCCAGCGCCGCCATATAGGCATCCACCGCCCGCTGGTAGCGGCGCTGGTCCAGATACAGGCCACCGAGGCTAAAATGGGCTTCGACCTGGCGCGGATTCCGCACCAGCGCCTGGCGAAACATCGTTTCGGCCTCCGCCTCTGCGCCCATCTCCGCATAGAGAAATCCCAGATTGTGATAGTACTCGCCAGCCTCGGGCTCGCGCGCGATGGCCCGCTTGTACGCGGCAGCAGCGGCTTCGACTTTGCCCGCCCGCTCCAGCGCCTGGGCCCACAGCGCCTGCAGACGACCGGTCTCCGGCTCGAGCGCGCAGGCCCTCTCCAGAGCGGCGGCGGCCTCTACGGCGCGGCCATAACGCAGAAAGGCACGGCCGATATTGGCGAAGGCCGTGGCGCGCTCGGGTTCGAGCCGGGCCGCCTGGCGGAATGCCGCCAGCGCCGCCTCGATCTGCCCCGTTTCCAGCAGTGCGGTACCGCGCCCGTTGTGGGCAAGGGCCGCGGCGGAAAATTCCAGCGCACGGTCGAAATGGTCCAGGGCGCGGGTCCAATTGTGGCGCCGCAGCGCTTCCGCCCCTAGCCGCTGCCACATACCCCCCTCTTCCTTGCCCGCCCGGCGATAGCTGGCGACGGCTTCCTCTTCGCGCCCCAGCGCCGCCAGCGCATCGCCGCGCAACAAGAGCAAAAGCTGATCCTGCGGCCAGCGGCGCAGCGCCTGGTCCAGCACTGCCACCGCCGACTGCAAGCGGTCTTCGCTGCGCAGCGCCTTGAAGAGTCCCTTGTACGCCTCGTGCAGGTCCGGATCCAACTCCAGCGCGCGGCGATAATAGACCTGCGCCGAATCCGCCCGCCCCGCCGCCGCGAAGGTGTGACCGATATTGTGGTAGATCGAGGCGTGCTCTTGCACCGCCAGCGCGCGGCGATAAGTCGCCAGCGCCAGATCCCACCTACCCTGCTCCTGATAGGCATTGCCGAGATTGTTGAGGGCTGGCAGCAATTGGGGGCGAATATCCAGCGCGCGGCGGAAATGGGCAATGGCCAATTCGTGCCGCTCCTGCCGCATATAGGCGGTGCCGATATTGTAGTGCGCCCGGTCTAAATCGGGGTCTATGGCCAGAGCCCGATGGCTGGCCGCAATCGCCTCATCGAGCGCCCCCTTGCGCAGCAGCGCCTTGCCCAGATTGACGTGTGGCCGCGCCATCTGCGGTCCCTTGGCCACCGCGTCACGCCACAGCGTTTCCTCATCGCGCCAGACTGCGTTGCGCTGCATCACCAGACTGATCAGGATCGCCAGCGCCAGTGGCCAAAATCCAGCCAAACGCCGGTTTTCCAGTAGCCCCGCCAGCGCCAGAGCCAAACCCGCCAGCGGCAAGTAGAGCCGGTGTTCGTTGACCAGCACGTGCAGCGGCACCAGCGCGGTCGGCAACAAAGCGACGGCAAACCAGCCCAGTCCAAAAACGACCAGCCCATACCCCCGCGCCCACCAGCCCAGCCACGCCAGCGACACCAGCAACCCCGCCGCCAATAACACCGGCGCGCTCGCCGCGCTTGTCGCCACCGCAAACTGCGGCTCAACACTCAACCCCACCGGCATCGCGACCTTCCACGCGTAAAAAACGCCGGCCTTCAATTGCGTCGCCCATTGCTCGATCGGACCGCGCACCGGCTCGAATAGCGCCTTGCCGATAATCGCCCGCGTGCCCAGTACATAAACCGCGCTGATAACCGCCAGCACCGCCAGCACATCCCGGCGCCAGCGGCCTACGAGCGCCATGTGCAAAACTGCAATGGCCGGGAATGCAATCGCGATGGACTTGGTCAGCAGCGCACAGGCAAAGGGTACTGCAACCCGCCACCAAGCCGCGACCGCCAACCCCCGGCAGGCCAGCAGGAGAAAAAACGTCGCCAGCAGCGAGGAACGGCTGCTGACGTAGTTTACCGATTCGCTCAGCAGCGGATGCACCGCAAACAACAACCCGGCGATAAGCGCCGCACGCCGCGAGGTGCCCCATACCGGGGCTGCCCACCACAATAGCGCAGCATTGGCCAGGTGCAGTAGCATGTTGACCAGGTGCCAGCCCAGCGGCTGATAGCCACCGATGGCGTGATTGAGCGCGTATGTGACCAGCAGCAGGGGCCGGTACATCCGCGCCTCGGGCATGCCCGAAAAGGTGCCGGGATCGACGAAGAATTGCGGCACATTGGCCAGCGACCGCACATGGGGATTTTCGACAATCGAATGGTCGTCGTCATAGTGGAAGCTATGGCCTAGTACATTGTGGTAGGCGAGCAAACCGCTGCCCACAATCAGCGCCAGGGCCCATCCCTTACTCATCGCGAGACGATCCATCACGATCGGCTTCCCAGCAGCGCCGCCAGGGTCTGCTTCCATTGCGCGCGATCGTGCGGATTGGTCCAGACCAGAACGCCCATCAGGCCGACAAAACACACACCGCCCGCCGCCAGTTGCCAGAAATCGCCACCGACCCCGGCGCCCAGCCAGCGACTGGACAGCGCCGCCCCGGCGGCGCCCAGACCGAGGCGCAGCAATTGACCCCAGGGCAACAACTGCGCCAGTCCCCAGCGCAGGTGCCGGCCGATCGCCGTCAGCAAAAAGATCACCTGTAAGTAGGTCGAACACACCGTGGCCATTGCCGGCCCCAAGAACGCCCATTCGGGGCGGGCGCCCAGCAAATAGCTCACCAGCGCCAGGCTCAGCGCCAGATTGCAACCCAGGTCACCGAGGCTGCCCCACAGCGCCCAGCGCGCTTTGCCCATGCCGACCAGGAGCGGATTGTAAATCGCGCAACGCAGGGGCAAGACCAGAATATAGATGCGGAAAACCCAGATCGAACGGGCGTAATCGGGATACAGCAGACTGATTAAGGGTTCGGCGAAGACCAGCAAGAAGGCAAAAAGCGGCAAGACGACCAGCGCCAGGCGCGACACCGCACCCTGCCACAGCGCGTGGATATCATCCAGCCGCCCCGCTTGAAAGAGCCGACTGATTTCTGGAACCAGCACCGTGACCACCGCCGCCAGCAACAGGCTGACCGGGACTTCAAGCGCGCCGAAGTGGTATTCGGCGAAAGTCGCCCCGGCCCCAAACGCAAACATCACCACAAAGCGGTCGATGTAGCGCGAGAGGCTGCCGACGGCATCGTTGAAACCGATGGGCCGGGTATAGGCTATCAATTCGCCAAAGCGCTCGCCGGTCCACCACCCACCTCCTCCGCCCAAAGCCCGGTAGACCAACCAGCCCGCGACCACCAGCCGCATCAGGCCGAGAACCGAAAAAAAGGTCAGTACTTCGACCGGCGACCAGCCGAAAAACAGCGGCGCAACACCTCCGACGACCAAACCCACCCCCAGCGCCAATTGCAAGGCGGCCGCCCATGTTTCACGCCCAGACGCCACCAATGCAGCCTCGGCATAACCCCCGGCGACGAGCGAGAATACATAGGGTAAAAAGGGCCAGAGATAGCGGTCGAGTGCCGCCGCGTGCCCGGCATTTTCCGTTAGCCAGACCGATAACTGCGGCCCCCACAGCTGGAGAACGCCGACGAGCAGCCCGCCCGAAACCAACAGGCAAAAGGCGGCTTGTCCGGTGAGGGCGCGCGGATTCTGCCGCCGCGGAAAAAAATAGAGCACACTAGTGGGCAGACCGAGCAGAAAGATGGGCACCAGCGCATTGCCCAGTACCCAAACCGCCGCGAACAGACCGCACTGGTCCCGGGTCCAGGCATCGGCGATGAGCACGGTGACCGCCAGCACGCTGAATGTATTGGCGGCCCGCCCCGCCGCGACAATGCCGATCTTGCGGGTCAGACCGCCGCCGGCTCCCATCTTTAAGCGCCGCGGATGCCCAGCATGCACAAAAAGGCCGGCTTGCGCACAATCTTGTTCATCAGCGCGTCAGCCAGGCGCCAGGCCGTATAGGGCCAGCGGGCACTCAAGCCCGGAAAGCCCGCCAGTTCCAGCAGTTTGTTGGTCATGAGCTGGACCTTGTCCACCGCCACGCCCTGGCGTTCGAAGTGGGCGGCGAGGGCAACTTCATCGAAGCGATGGAGATGCGCGTTGGCCGGGGTCAGGCGATTGCAATGGATGCAGAGATGATCGACGATGGTCTCGCGATAGGGCACGCTCACCAGTAAGCGCCCCCCCGGGCGCAACACCCTGCGCGCCTCGGCAAGGGCGGCGCCAATGTCGTCGAGATGCTCGACGACCTCCGACAGGACCACCGCGTCGAAACGAGCGTCGGCAAAGGGCAGATAATACAGGTCGCCGACCTGATACGCAGCAGCCTGCGGAAAGCGCGCCCTGGCTCCCGACACGC
Organism: Gemmatimonadota bacterium; assembly: GCA_002724215.1. Taxonomy (GTDB): domain Bacteria; phylum Latescibacterota; class UBA2968; order UBA8231; family UBA8231. The sequence continues at coordinate 27,991 of PBOD01000135.1, forward strand.
CGGTAAATCCAATGTCCGTAGCGCAAACCGCAACGCCCAGCGAGCGGCAGCGTTCGCCCAACCAACCCGACCCGCAGCCGATGTCGAGTAGCCGCTCACCGCGCGCAGGGGCCAGCATGCGCACGATCGCGTCCAGGCGCCGATTTTCGGAAGCCCGGCGCACCGGATCCAGTTCCTGCGGATCGACGATAGCCTCAGCATCGGCCTGATAGTGGGCCTTGTAATCGACCAGCCGACTCTGGGTGGAGTGGGTATCAACACTCATAGGCGGGGGCTAGCTTGACAGGAGCGACGACGGGCCGTATAACAAGCTGAGCCGCGGCGCGAGACATAAAAACACCCGTCCGGCCACGGCACAGACAGGGGGTATTGGGTAATGCTTGTTTCCGGACTCACACTCCGGCACTCTTTCCGGTCTCCGCTTCCATCATTTGCACGCGCTCTTCTGCGACGAAATCGGTCTCCGGTTGCCGCAAAGCCTCTTCGTAGATACGGACGACATCGCCAAGATTAGTGAGCAGCTGCTCTTTCTCCTCAACCTTGAGCTTGAGTACTTCCATTTGCTCTTCGCTATCGACAACTTTGAGCCGTAAATCGTCGATAGCAGGTTGTATGTCTTCATATTTGGCCTTCAACCCGCGCAGACGCACCGAGGTCAGAAATTTGGTCGCTAACACGCATAAGAAAGCCAGAATGGTCCAGATCATAGGAACGCGGCGAGGTTATTGAGCCGCTCTCACTTTTTCTATAAGATACTAAAAAATATAATATATGTTTTATTTTGAAGTCAAATCATTCATTGCCGCATAACCAGAGGAAAGGAGCAGCCCATGACGGTTAAAATCGGCTTTGTCGGCACGGGGGGCATCGCCAACCATCACATGCGTACCCTCTCCGAGATTCCCACAGCCGCAATGGTGGCCTTCTGCGATGTGGTCGAGGAAAAGGCCGTAACCGCCGCGACCACCTATGGCGGCAAGGCCTACACGTGCTACGAGGAAATGTACGATAGCGAAGCCCTCGACGCCGTCTATATCTGTCTGCCGCCCTTTGCGCACGACCGGCAGGAATTGGCAGCAATAGAGCGCGACCTGCCCATTTTCGTCGAAAAGCCCGTAGCGACCACCATAGCCAAGGCGCGCGAGATCGAAAGCGCATTAGCGGCAAAAAATCTCATTAGCGGCGTCGGTTATCACTGGCGCTATATGGACACCACCGAAAAAGCCATCGCCCTCATCGGCGACCAGCCGGTAGGCTTCGCGCTCGGAGCCTGGATGGGCGGCATGCCGGGCGTTTCGTGGTGGCGGGTGATGGCCGAAAGCGGCGGCCAGATGGTCGAACAGACCACGCATATATTTGACCTGGCCCGCTATCTGCTCGGCGATGTCGCCGAGGTGCACGCCATGGGGCGCACCGGACTGATGGAAGATGTGGAAAACTACGATGTCCACGACGCCTCGGTCACCAACTTGCGCTTTAAAAGCGGCGCGGTGGCCAGTATCACCTCGGCCTGCATGCTCTCGGCAGGCCATCACGTCGGGCTGGAGCTCTTTCTCAAAGATCAGGCTCTGCGCATCGTCGGCCAACATCTGACCATTGCAACCCCCGACGGCACGGAGGTGGTGGAACTGGGCAACAACCCCACCCACGCCGAGGATCAGACCTTTCTCCAGGCCGTGCAGTCGGGCGATGCCTCGGCGATTCGCTGCGACTACGCCGAGGCGGTTAAGTCGCTGGAATTGACCATCGCCGCGACGCAATCGGCACAGGAGGGACGCCTCATCGCTCTGTGAGGAAAAAACGGACCCCTCGGAGGGACAAGGGAGAAAAAAAAGTCGCGGCGCAGCCCTTTCGGCCACGCCGCGACTTTTTCTAAAAAACCACTAACTCCTTGTTGCGCAGCTAAATAAAAATAATAGCACAACCCGCAACCGCATTGGCACACCCCTTGCTAAAGAAGGGATAGCTCTGAGTGTTACCCGCTCGGCGCCCTGCACAGATCTTCGGATTTGCGCAGGGCGCCACTTTTTTTTCAATCGCCTTCGATCAGGTCGAAGTCGTGGATGTCCTCTCCGGCTTTGGCCGAGAGAATATCCAGCGCCGCACAAGCGCCGTCGCCGGCGGAGATAATGGCCTGGATCTTTTTCAAGCGGGTGCTCCAGCCAATGATGTAGAGTCCGTCTACCGCTGTGCGCCCATTGCGGTCGGCGGCCAGACCCTCGGCTTCCTTGGCAATGCCCAAACTCTCGGCCAGCGGATTGGCCGGACCCGTGCCCAGGATCAGATATTGCGACTGGTGTTCCCGCCCGTCGGCGGTCTTGACGGTAAAGCCCCCGTCCCCCTTTTCGACACTGCTCACTTCCACATCCTCTATAACACCGCCCACACTCGTGACCTGCTCGCGGGCGACCTGCTGAAATTGCGGCCCCGGCATCTTGGGAATTCCGAGATAGTTGTAGAGCAAGGCCTTGTGCATCAAGGTCTCGTCTTTTCCGAATACCGTCACGCTCATCTCATTTTTGGCCAAGAAGAGCGCCGCGCTCAAGCCACCCGGGCCATCGCCCACTACGATTACATCCGGCATCACCTACTCCTTTCGATTCTCATTTGCGCGGAAAAATAGACCGCCGCCATTCGATCTGTCAAATCTACTCGGGCCGCCACGGCTCGGTCGCCGCCCCACTCGGCCGCTCGGCTTCGGGGCGAATTGGCGGCGCGTCGTACGATGCATAGGCCACGCCGAGGTGTGGCGTCTCCAGCCGGACGTGACCGCGATAGCGCGAATCCAGTAGCGCCTCGAGCACCCCGCTAACCAAAAGCGTCCGCTCTACCGGATACTGCGGCCGACCCGTCAGGAACATCTTCTGGATATTCAAACTCAAATAGCTGAAGTGCGGATGCGGATCACCGTGCAGGTAGAATTCACAGGCTTGCTGCTTGCCAGCGACCATTGCGGCATAACCCCATCCCTGCATACCTCCCTTAAAGCCATTGGCCATCAAGGTCGCAGCTTTGAGGCCGTCGGCGTATTCGATTAAGAAAACGGCCGGCTCCGCGCATAGCTCTTCCAGATCGCCCGTCCCCACGGCCTCGACATTTTCCAGCGCCGCCTCTGCCAGCGCGCCCGACCAGCGACCTCTATCGCGGGCATCCCACACCGCCGGCCCTTCCAGGCACTGCACCGCCACAATCCCCGTCTCGCCCCCCCGCCGCCTCTCGACCATGCACTGCAGGGTCTCCAACGCGTGAAAGCCATACGAATCGAGACCGCCATAGGCCACCGACAGCGCGTCTGCGATGGGTGTTTCCGGCGGGTGTTCGAGCCAGGGCTTGCGATAGGTCACCGGCAGCGATGAACCCGCCATAATCGGCACGTTCAATTCGCGGGCGCGATCGACCATCCACTTGGCCTGTTGCCAACTCCACGACAGGTGCTTGTCAGTAAAGACCGGCACCGAACGACCGGAAGCGGCGAAGACGCCGCAGACCTGCTCGAAAAAATAGCGCCGCGGATAGAGGTGCTGTTCCTTTTCGTTCCAGGCATAGTCGCCGTGCTCGCCGATAATCAGCACGCCATCAACAGCCAGTTCACTCCCCCCCAGACACAGTGCCGAGGAGATACTAAAGTAGATCTCCACACCGTATTCGCGCGCCAATTGCACGCCCACATCGCGCTCGCTCCGCTGATCCATGTACAGCGAGACGATATCTACATCCGGGGCCAGCAACTCGCCGTCGGCGGGAAAGCCCTTGAGGAATTTGCTGATAATCACATCGGCATGCGAAAAGGGATAATAGGCGGTGGCAATGGCGGCGATCTTCTTGCGCTCGGACATTTTCTACAACTCCCAGTGGATTTTGGTCATCAATCTATGCCCATTTGCCAGGTGCAGCAAGCGCGAAAAGGCTTGACCTAAGAGGGGTCTATATCCGATTATTAACGGGTATTTAACAACAGCCGAGAAAGGCACTTACGTGAATTTACCCTCAGACGTCGAGCTCGTCGCGCGCTGGCGGGGCGAACCGGCGCCCCTCCTGCCCCTCTTGCACGCCTTCCACGACCGCGACGGCTATCTATCCGAGTCGGCCATCACTGCGGTCTCTAAGGGCCTGCGTATCCCCCGGGCCGAACTCTTCGCCACCATAACTTTCTACCACCACTTTGCCCGCGAGCAGCCCGGCCAGAGCGCCCCCCGCGTCTGCACCGGCCCGATTTGCGCGCTGCGCGGCGCCGGCAAGCTCTGCAAGGATTTGGCGAACGCTACGCCAATGCCCTGTGCCGGCCGCTGTGACGGCCCCATCCCCGTACTCAAAGGCCATAAGACCCTGATCGGCACGACGCCTTCCGCCCTGGTGCAAACCCCTTCACCCCTCCCCGTGCCCAATCCCGGCGGCCACGAAGAATGCGTCTTTGCCGAAATCCGCACGCCGGGTCGCGCGACCCTGGCCGGCTACCGCGCTAGCGGCGGCTACGAAGCGCTGGAGAGTGCCCTCGCCCGCCCGCCCGCCGACCTGATCGAACTGATCGTCGATAGCCAGTTGGCCGGTCGCGGCGGCGCCGGCTTTCCCACCGGCCAGAAGTGGCGGGCCGTCGCCGATGCGGCAGGCCAACCCAAATCGGTCGTCTGCAATGCCGATGAAGGAGAGCCCGGTTGCTTTAAAGACCGCGCAGTCCTCGAACACGACCCGCACGCCCTACTGGAAGGCATGCTGCTGGCCGCCTATGCCACCGGCGCGCCGCGCGCGTTTATCTACCTGCGCTACGAATATCCCGAAATCTGCGACCTACTGGAAAAGGCCCGCGCCGACGCCCGCGCCGCCGGGCTCATCGGCCCTGCTATTCTCGGCAGTGACTTCTCCTGTGAACTATATATCCGCCGCGGCGCCGGCGCCTATATCTGCGGCGAGGAGGGCTCGCTACTAAATAGCCTCGAAGGCAAACACCCCTACCCGCGCAACCGGCCGCCCTTCCCGGTCACCCACGGCTTCGAAAACCTACCCACCGCAGTCAACAATGTCGAAACGCTGGCTTCGGTGCCGCAGATCGTGCGGCGCGGCGCCGAGTGGTATCGCGGCCTTGGTCTCGACGGCCGCGCCGGCACCAAGGTCATCAGCCTCTCCGGCGATATACAGCACGCCGGCAACTACGAAGTCCCCTTTGGGCTGCCGCTGCAGACGCTGCTCCACGACTGGGCTGGTGGCCCGCCCGCCGGTCGCCAGATCCAGGCCGTGACCATGGCCGGCCTGTCGGGCGGCTTCCTCGCCGGCGACGATCTCGACGCCACCCTCGACGAGCCCTCGATCCGAAAACGCGGATCGATGCTGGGCGCGGCGGGCATCATGGTCTTCGACGACAGCCGCGACATCGTCGAGGTCGCGCGCCAGGCCATGGCCTTTTTCGCCGAAGAATCCTGCGGCAAGTGCTTTCCCTGCCGCATCGGTACCCAGCGTTTGGAGGAACGACTTTCCGGTGCCGGCCCATCTGACTTCGCGGCCTGGAAAAGCGAAGTCGCAGACATGGGGGCGGCAATGAAAGCCACCAGTGCCTGCGGTCTCGGCATGGCCGCGCCCTTTATCAGCGACAGCTTGCTGAAGTATTTCCCCAACCAAATCGCCCAACGCATCCACGCATAAGAAAGATCTCCCGATGGACCCGAATGAAAAACAAAACTTCCTGACCCTCGATGGCGAAGACGTCGCCTTCAGTGCGGGCGAGACGCTCTACGAGATCGCCGCGCGCCACCGCAAGGAGGTGCCCACCCTCTGCTACGACCCGCGGCTCGAGCCCTTCGGTGCCTGTCGCCTCTGCGTGGTCGAAATCGAGGGCGCGCGCAACCCGGTGGCCTCCTGCACCACCAAAGCCACGCCGGGCATGGTGGTCACCACCGCGACCGAGCCGATCGAAAAGTACCGCAAGACCCTGCTGGAAATGGTCGTCTCGGAAAATCGCGAAGTCGATGTCGATCCCTTGCGGGGCTATGCATCGCAAGAGCTGGGCGAACTGGCCGACCGCTACGACGCCCGCGCCGGTCGCTTCCAGGGCGCACAGTCGGGTTGCTCGCACCCCACCGACGACAATCCCTTCATCCTGCGCGACTACGACCTTTGCATCTCCTGCAATCGCTGCGTGCGCGTGTGCGCCGAGCAGGAGGGCGACCACGCCATCGCCGCGATGGGCCGCGGCTTCCACAAGCAGATTACCACCGAATTCAACGGCCTGCTCAAGGATTCATCGTGCACCTTCTGCGGTCAGTGCGTACAGACCTGTCCCACCGGCGCCCTGGCCGACAAAAAGGCCCTGCGCGCCGCTGACTTGCCCGAACCGATCGCCAAGACTCGCTCGGTCTGCCCCTATTGCGGCGTCGGCTGCTCGGTCGATTTGTTGTCCAAGGGTGACAAACTCGTCGGCATCCAGCCGGCGATGGACGGCCCGGCCAACGAGGGTGCGCTCTGCGTCAAGGGCCAATTCGCCTTCGACTTCGTCCAGCATCGCGACCGGCTCAAAATGCCGCTGGTGCGCGGTGACGACGGCCAATTGCACGAAGCCGATTGGGATACCGCCCTCGATCGTGCGGCCGAGGGTTTCGCCAGGGTCCTCGACAAATACGGTCGCCACGCCATTTATGGCATTGCATCGGGCCGCACCCCATCCGAGGCCAATTACACCATGCAGCAATTTATCAGGAGGGGCTACGGCACCCACTACATAGATAATTGCAGCCGTGCCTGACACGCGCCGACGGTTGCCGGTCTGGCAGCCTCCATCGGACGCGGCGCGATGTCGAACCCCCTGGCCGACATGGACAAACCCGATGTCATCTTCTGCATCGGCACCAATATGACGGAGTGCCACCCCGTGGCGGCGACCCGCATTAAAAAGGCGCTCAAACGGGGAGCCAAGATGATCGTTGCCGACCCGCGCAAGATAGACCTAGCGGAAATGGCCGACCTCTACCTGCCGATCCGCGTCGGCTCAGATGTGGCACTGTTGTTGGCTATGGCCCACGTCATCGTCCGCGACAATCTCCTAGACCGCGCCTTTATGGAGGCGCGCACCGCAGAATTTGAACCGTTTCTCGAACACGTGGTCGAATTTACTCCGGAGTGGGCATCCACTATCACCGAAGTCCCCGCCGCCGACATCGAAAAGGCCGCCCGCCTCTATGGCGCTGCCGACAAGGGCGCGATCTACTACACCCTCGGCATTACCGAGCACATCTGCGGCGTCGACAATGTGCAGAGCTTGTGCAACCTGGCGCTGATGACCGGTAATGTCGGCCGCGAGGGTACGGGTATCAACCCGATGCGCGGCCAGAACAATATTCAGGGCGCCGGCGATGTCGGCGCCATTCCCTCGAACTACCCCGGCTTCCAATCGGTCGACGATCCGGCCAACAAGGCTAAATTTGAAGCCCTGTACGGCCGGGCGATGGATGCCGAAAAAGGCATCACCAAGGTCAAGGCCTTAAACCTTTGTGGCGAAGAAATCTTCGCCATGCTCATCGACGGTGAAAACACCATCGTCTCCGACCCGGATCGCAAGCACTGCGAACACGCGCTCAAAAGCCTCGACCATCTGGTCGTCATCGACATCTTCCTCACCGAGACCGCCGCGATGGCCGACGTAGTATTCCCCGCCAGCGCCTTCGCCGAAACCGACGGCGTCTGCACCAATACGGAGCGCCGGGTCCAGCGCCTACGCCAGGCCGTACCCCCGCCGGGCGAAGCCAGGCCCGACTGGTGGATTATCTGCCAGTTGGCGCAACGACTGGGCTTCGAGGGCTTCGACTACCAGTCGGCCGAGGAGATCTTCAACGAACTCTGCAACCTATCGCCGATCTACGCCGGCCTCGACTGGGACCGCATCGACCAGAGCCAGTACCAGTGGCCCGTCCCCGACAAGGACCACCCCGGCACCCCGATCCTGCACGAGGAAGAATTCAAAAACGGCCGTGGCCTCTTCAAAATCATCCGCTACCGCGATCCGGCCGAGACCATCTCGGACGATTTCCCGGTGTGGCTGACCACCGGCCGCCGCCTGCAATCCTACCACACCCGCACCCAGACCGGCCGCGCCCAGGGCATTGACTACCTGCTCGCCGAGGAGAGCCTGGAAGTCCACCCTGACGACATCGCCGCCTGGGGCTTGCAGGATGGCGAACGGTGCCGCCTGTCCTCGGACCGCGGTTCGGTCGAGATCCTGGTCCGCGCCACCACCCGCTCACCGCGCGGCACGGTCTTTACCAGCTTCAGCTTCAACGACGTGCCGGTCAATATCCTCACCGGCTCGGGTTACGACCCGATAACCGACACCGCCGAATTGAAGGTCTGCCCGGTACGGGTCGAGCCGATAGGCGACAGCGAGGCGGCGGGATAATTTTTCTTCCACAACCCCAATAGCCGATCCCATTTAATTTGTGGGACCGGCTATTTTTTCTTTGGTGCGGCGGTCGCTGCTACTTCAACTTGACATCTCTCTCATCCCGCCAATTATTACCAGCACCAAAATCCATTACAGGAGTACCCAATGTCCGATGCCAACACCGCCCTGCAACGCGACCAAATCCCCGCCGTCCTCGCCACAGAAACCGCTCCCGACAAACTCATCATCGACGACTGGCACACCCACCTCTTGGGCCCCAACGCCGGCCCGCAACTCTCGCTCCACGGCATAGACCAGCAGCTCACCTATCACTACGTGCGCCGCAAACTCTTCGGCGCTGGCCACATCGACCCCGCCACCTTCAACACATGGTCCCTCGAGCAACAGGGCGACTTCACCTGGCAAAAGCTCTTTGCCGACGGCGCGTCCGATCCCTTCGACGAAGGCTGCCGCGGAGTCATCGTCGCCATGGAGGCGCTCGGCCTAGACCCCAACGCCGCCGACCTCCATCACGCGCGCCAATACTACACCGACACCCCGGCTGAAGAGATACAGCGGCGCTGNATGGAATTGGCCGGNGTGCGCCGTATCGTCGGCACCCAGGACGTCTTCAACGACCNGGAGCGCGACTACTACGAAAACGGCGCATGGGACNACAACTATCTCTCCGGCTACCGCCTCGACGAGTTNGTGCTGCACTACCCCCGCGCCGCGGNCAGGCTCAANGCCTGGGGCTACGCGGTCGGCAGCGACCCGAGCGAAGCCGCCACCGCCGCCGAAATCCGTCGCTTCTTGACCGACTGGCATGAAAAACTCCACGGCGTGGTCTACGGCGCCTGCTCTTTCCCACCTCAATGTGCGGTCCACGACCTCAGCAGCCAGGAAGGCGCCATCCTCCATCACGCGGTGTTGCCCGCTCTGCGCGAATTNAANNTACCCTTTTTCATGATGCCCGGCCCGATCCGCCAGTTGCAACCCNCCTGGCGCGACGCCGGCGACGGCGTGGGCCTATCCGACATGTTCCCCTACCAGCAGCTGGTGCGCCGCCACCCCGACAACGCCTTCTTCATCACTCCGTTGCACAATGCCAACCAGTACGACGCCAGTGTGCTGAGCTGCCACAACGACAATGTCATGGCCATCGGTCACTGGTGGTTCAACTATCATCCNGGGCTGGTCGAGCAAGATTTGCGCATGCGGTTGGAAATGACTGGCGACCGCTTTATCCCCTTCAACTCCGACGCCCGCGTGCTCGAAAACCTGATCCCCAAATGGCGCCGCTTCCGCCAGATCCTGGCCAGGGTCCTCGGCGAGAAATACCAGGACCTCCACGACGCCGGACGCACCGTCACCCGCGCCGGCATCGCCNAGACCCTGCGCACGCTTTTCGACCCCCATCGCTTTACTCAGCTCAAGTAGGCGACGATGAAGATCAAGGAAGTCNGNGCCATAGAAATTGAGCTTAAGCCCCCGCGCANAACNGAGCCNCGCCATCCCGGCAAGCCGCACTCCAAGACTNTGCACCGCCCCCTTGATCGCTANGAAAAATTCCGGGGTGACCGCTCCGGNAGTGCCGACTGGAAGCGCGTCGCCTGCATCGTCACTGCTGATGACGGCACCTGGGGCCTGGGTCTTGGCGCCTTCTCCGGCCCCCTATTGCCTCTCATCAACGACCAATTTGCCTCGCTGCTGGTCGGCGAAGATTGCCTGGCTACCGAAAAACTTTGGGATTTCATGGTGAGCTCCACCGCAGCCTTCGGCGGCACCGGCATCGCCAGCTATGCCATCAGTGCCGTCGATACCGCACTGTGGGACCTTAANGGAAAAATCCTGCAGCGGCCCGTCTACGAATTGCTCGGCGGTCCTCAAAAGGACAAAATCTTCTGCTACGCCTCGGGTTTCGATACCGAGTGGTATATGGAACTCGGCTTCAAGGCCACCAAACTCTTTACGCCCTGGGGTGCGGAAGACGGCATCGACGGCCTGAAAAAAATCGAAGAAATGGTCGCCACCACCCGCGAACTCATCGGCGACGAGATCGAGCTCTGCCTCGACTGCTGGCTGTCGCAAGATGTCGAGCACCTGGCCCGACTGGCCGAGATGCTGCGCCCGTATCGTCTCAAGTGGATGGAGGACTACCTGCCCTTCGACGACATGNCCGGCTATCGCGAGGCACGCCGCCGCATCCCCTGGCAGACGCTGGCCTCGGGCGAGCACTGGTATTTGCCCAGGACCTTCGCCAACGCGATCAACGACCGCTTAGTCGATATTCTGCAGCCCGATGTGCTGTGGTGCGGCGGCATCACGGCCGCTGTCAGAATCTGCAGCCTGGCCGAAGCCGCCGGCNTTTCCGTCATCGCCCACGGCGGCATGAACTANCCCTACGGTCAACACCTCTCCTTCGCCATGCCCGCCATCGTCTGGGGCGAGCGCTCCGAAAGCGTATCGCCACCNGGGGTACCACTGGAGGAAATGTCCCTGTTGCCGGGCACGCCGGCCATTGAGAATGGCTATCTCGTGCCGAGCGATGCNCCGGGCTTCGGCATTGAAGTNGATCTGGACTGGCTGGCAGGCGTGGCCGTCTGACCGGTATAATGCTCCTTGAATTCAACTCGTAAGTGCAATCGCAGGTGTAATGGCATAGAAAAGGTCAACGGGTATATTTCTCTTGGCCATTTCAAACGCGGTCCCGTCGGAGGCGCTTATGAGAAAGTATCACCAGTTGACCGAGTATCAGAGATACCAAATTTACGCGTTGAATAAAGTCGGCCACGATCAGCAGACAATCGCGGCGACGGTGGCGGTGTCGCCCTCGACGGTTTCGCGGGAGTTACGCCGTAATCGCGGCCAACGCGGCTATCGTCCCCGCCAAGCGCATCAACACGCCTTGATGCGTCGTCGCCAGAAGGCGAAAGTGACCAAGATNACGCCGGCGGTGGTCGAGCAGATTGACGCGGCGCTGCGCCAGGAGTGAAGTCCAGAGCAGNTTGCGGGCCGACGGCAAGCGACCGACGGGCTTGAGCTGAGTCCTGAACGCATCTACCAGCACATCCGGGCCGATCAAGCAGCCGGCTGGAGGTTGTATCAACATCTACGGCCGACAACGGCAAAGAGTTTGCCCACCATGTCCGGATCGCCAGACATTGGAGGCGGCCGTATATTTTGCCCATCCCTATCATGCCTGGGAGCGGGGGCTCAACGAGAACACCAATGGACTGAGTCGCCAGTATGCACCTAGAGGCATGGCCCTGGATGCGCTGTCGGACGCACAAATACACCATAGTATGGACCGGCTCAATCATCGACTGCGAAAGGGCTTGGCGTTTCAGACACCCTATGAGATTTTGTCCAAAGAAACAGAATTTCTTTCAACATAAACCGAAATTGCACTTACGAGTTGAATCCGCGCATGACTAAAGTGCCTATGTCGATGACAATACGCCGATTCTCGGCTCTCCCGATACTCCTGCTCGCACACGTCACAGAGCATGCTGTAAGCGAAGGCCTCTACGCCGGCGAAAGCCATTTGCCAGCGTCACCGCTCTGGCAACCCCTGCAGCAAGCACTCGAAGTGGGCCGCGAAAACTCACAGGTGACGCTCGTGTACGTTTACGCCCGGGGATGCGGTCCATGTCGCCTGATGGAAGCCCAGGTCATGCCACAGGTCCGCCCGCTCCTAGAACAATTGGCACTAGCCAGACTCGACATCGCCGACCACTCCACGCGGATGGTCGTCAACGACGCGGTAGTGACCCCATCGGCGGCAGCTCGAAATCTCGGTATCGATTCTACGCCTGGCTTTGTGTTGCTGGACCCGGTCGGTCAGCCGATAATTCGCGAGACCGGGTTGCTCGGCGCAAGGCTTTTCGGCATGTTTTTGGCCTACGCTACAACCGGGGCATATCGCTTTGGCAGTTTTGCCGAATACTGTGCATCCAAGAGTCCCCCGCCCGCTGGGACCGCCCACGGCGAATCGCGCAGTTCCGAACGCTCGACCGTGCCATGAGAAGCCCTTAGAAATCGCATCATGAAATACATCTACTTTGTCATACCACTTCTTTTCTTTGTGCTCTCCGCCGCATCAGCGGCCCCGCGATGGGCGGACACGGTCGTACAGGGCCAGGTGCTGGCTCAGGGCCGGCCCGTCTCATTTGCCCTCATCGGAGTGATGGGCACGACTTACGGGACACAAGCCAATATAGACGGCACATTTAAGATGAAGGGGCTACCGCCTGGTGAATACACGTTTATCGCTTCATCGATGGGCTACCGTAGTGCCGAAGTTGCCGGCGTATTGGTTGCGGACCAGATGCTGCAGGTAGATTTTGAGCTGGAGCAACGTGCAATCGAACTCGACGGCGTGGCTGTCACGGGGAGCCTGACCCGCACGTTTGTCAAGGAATCGCCAACCAAGATCAACGTCGTCGCGCCGACATACCTTGAAAAGATCCCGACGGCAAACGTGATGGAGGTCATCGAAAACATCAACGGTCTATACCAGCAGGTCGACTGCGGCGTCTGCGGCACCAATAATATCCGTATCAACGGCATGGACGGCCCCTATACCGCCGTTCTGATCGATGGGATGCCGATCATGAGCAGCCTGGCTGCCGTCTACGGTTTAAACGGCATCAGTCCGGCGATGATCCAACAGATCGAAATTATCAAAGGGCCGATGTCGACGCTTTACGGTAGCGAAGCCATAGGCGGTGTCATCAATATCATCACCAAGTCGCCGCAGACGGCACCGCCGTTCACGCTCAACGCCTTCCGTACCGCACATGGCGAAAACGCGATAGACGCCGGTGGCTCGGGTAACTGGGGCCGTTGGTCGGGGATGGCTTCGGCCACGCTCTTCCACAACGACCAATACCACGACGAGAATGGCGATAACTTTGCCGACCTTGCGCTCAGCACGCGCACGTCGCTGTTCGCCCGCGCAATGCGCCGCGACGACGCCGGGCGGCCGCTTTTCGAAATGTCAGTGCGCTACTACTATGAGGACCGACTAGGTGGCACATCGGAGTATATACGGAATTATACACGGGCCCTGCGTGGGTCACCGACAATATACGGCGAGACCATCCTCACGCAACGACTCGAGACCATCGGCACCTGGCACCTGCGGGCCAACACCGGTGCACGTATCGACGTCGCCTTGAACCACCACGATCAAGACAGTTTCTACGGGGCCGACAGCTACAATGCCCGGCAATCTACGGCCTTCTCACAGCTACTGTGGCCCCTGCGACTCGACGAGTACCAAACGCTAATGCTTGGTGCGACGATGCGCGGCCAACGCTATGACGACAACACAGGTGCAACGGGGACCTTCAATACCGTCGGCACGCAGCTCACCAACAACCCGGACAACCGCTGGATCCCGGGCCTGCTCGCGCAGCACGAGTGGCTGGTTTCGGAAGGGTTACGTCTGCAGACCGGTCTGCGCATCGACTATCAGCAGGACCACGGTTGGATCTCATCGCCGAGCGCGAACCTCAAAATTAGCGCCGGTGAGTCCACCACCCTACGCTTAAACGCCGGCACCGGCTTCCGCATCGTCAATCTCTTCACAGAAGATCACCTGGCCTACTCCGGAGCACGTGCGACGATCCTGCTGGAAGACTTGGCGCCCGAACGTTCGCTCAGCGGCACCGCAAGCGTACAGCACATCTTTGACTTTCACAGCAACCCGATGAGCCTGGATTTAGAGGGATTTTACACCTATTTCACGAACAAGATTGAGCCCGATTACAGCCAGCCCGGCAAAATAGTCTATGCAAACTTAGACGGCTCATCGGCCACCCGCGGGGTGTCGCTAACACTCAGCCAATCGCTGACCGCCATTCCCATGACATTTACGGTAGGAGCGACAGCGATGGATGTTTTCGTAGCAGAAGGTGAGCGCAAATATGCACTCGAATTTGCACCCGACTATATGGGCGTG
>PBOD01000136.1 GCA_002724215.1 Gemmatimonadota bacterium
TTTCGCTTAGTTCCGAGAGACGGGTCGTGGTTTAAGATAGGGGATGTGGAAGGGAGATGCATATTGGGTAGTGGGGCATTGGTTGTAAGGCCTGCGGTCCGGTGTCGGCCGCAGGGCCAAACAGGGCCGGCCGGGGCGGGCTTGTGAAGGGGCGCAGCAGCGTTGTGCCCTTAACGGGCACCTTAACGGGCAGTGGGAGTGGGGCGCTATAATGCAGACAATGGCCTTGACAGAATTTGGCCCTGCCGCGCGACCCTGGCCCTCCGGCTAGTGATGCCAGACGGCGGGAGGAAGCATGCGCATTTGCTGGAGAGAGGGATGATGGAATACAGAAAACTGGGACAGACGGATATTGAGGTTTCGGTGCTGGCGTTGGGGTGCTGGCCTTTTGCCGGCGGTACTGTATGGGGGCAGCAGGACGATGCAGAGTCGATTGCGACCGTACGCGCCGCGCTGGATGTGGGGATCAACTTCTTCGACACGGCGGAGGGGTATGAGAATGGGCATTCGGAGAGGGTGCTGGGGCGGGGGTTGGCGGGGCGGCGGAAGGAGGCGATAATCGCCACCAAGGTCAGTCCGAACCACCTGACGCCGGCAGGGATTACGGCGGCTTGCGAGAGGAGTCTGGAGAATTTGCAGACGGATTATCTCGACTTGTATCAGATCCATTGGCCCAACCACGATATTCCCATCGAGACGACCTGGCGCGCGTTGGAGGATCTGGTGGCGGCGGGTAAGGTGCGGGCGTTGGGGGTGGCAAATTTTGCTAGCGGGGATTTGGCCGATCTATTGGCGGTGGGAGAAGTAGCGGCGGACCAGATGCCCTATAGTCTGTTATGGCGGGGGATCGAATACGAGGTTTTGCCGCTATGTCGCGAGCACGGTGTCGGGCTGGTGTGCTATGCACCGCTGGCGCAAGGGTTGTTGACCGGGCGCTACCAGGCGGCGAGCGAAGTGCCCGACGGGCTGGCGCGGACGCGGTGGTATTCGGGCGAGCGGGCGCTAGCCAAGCACGGCGAGCCGGGGTGCGAGGAGGAAGTGTTCGTGGCGATTGCACAGATGAGCAAGATCAGCGACCGGGTCGGGGCGCCGCTGGCGAGCGTGGCGCTGGCGTGGGTGCTCGGGCAGCGGGGGGTGACGTCGGTTTTGGTGGGGGCACGAAATACGGAGGAATTAGGGTGGAATTTGCCGGCGCTGGATCTGGCGCTGGACAGTGGCGTCGCGGCCGAACTGGAACAGGTGATGGAGCCGGTCAAACGAGCACTGGGGCGCAATCTGGATATGTGGTTTGCGGCGTCGCGGATGCGCTGAGCAGGTACTTATGCGCAGTCCAGGCGCAGCAACGCCTGCGCCAATGTTCCTACGGCTATTTCCGCAATTGTCGATGGCGTATCCTGTCGTGCGAAGATGAATGGGCAAAGCGTAGGAGCTATGGTTCCGAGAGGGGGTCGAGATCGAAAGCGGCGGCGATCAGGGCTTTCGTGTAGTCCTCTTGCGGCGCAGCGAATATCTCCTGCGTCGGCCCCTGTTCCACGACCAATCCCTCTTTCATAACGATCAACTCGCTGGCCAAAGCGCGGACCACCTTGAGATCGTGACTTATAAACAAATAGGCCAGATCGTGGGCGGCCTGAAGCTGGAGCAGGAGTTCGACGATCTGGGCCTGCACGGTCTTGTCGAGGGCACTGGTCGGCTCGTCGAGGACGACGAAGCGCGGCTTGAGGGCCATGGCGCGGGCGATGGCGATGCGCTGGCGCTGGCCACCGGAAAATTCGTGCGGAAAGCGGTCCATGGTCAGCGGGTCGAGGCCGACCTCGGCCATGGTCTCGGCGACGAGCTGGCGGCGGTCGTCGTAGGAAGCGCCGATAGCGTGGATCAGCAGGCCCTCCTCGATGATCTGGAAAGCCGAGAGGCGGGGGCTCAAGGAGGCGAAGGGATCCTGGAAGACGATTTGCATCTGGCGGCGCAGCGGGCGGATTTCGCGCTGGCGCCAGCCCTGGATGTCGCGGCCCGCGAATGCAATGGGCCCATCGCTGGCCACCAGCCGCAACAGCGCCTGGCCGAGGGTGGTCTTGCCCGAGCCGGACTCGCCGACGACGCCGACGGTTTGTCCGGCGCGGACCGTCAGGGAAATCCCGTCCACGGCTTTTACGTGGCCGACCGTGCGGCGCAACAGTCCGCGCTTGATGGGAAAGTGCACCTTGAGGTTTTCGGTGCGGATGATTTCGGGGGCGGCAGCGTCGATGGGGGGTGGATCGCCCTGTGGCTCGGCGGCGAGGAGCTTGCGGGTATAGCGATGCATGGGCGCGGAAAATAGCGTCTGGGTATCGTTGTGCTCGACGATCTGGCCGTCGGTCATCGCGTAGACGCGGTCGGCCATGTGGCGGACGATGCCGAGGTCGTGGGTGATGAGCAGGATGGCCATGTGGAATTTGGCCTGCAGTTCCTTGAGCAGCGCCAGGATTTGGGCCTGGATCGTCACGTCCAGGGCGGTGGTTGGCTCGTCGGCGATGAGCAGGTCGGGCTCGTTGGCCAGGGCCATGGCGATCATCACCCGCTGGCGCTGGCCGCCTGAGAGCTGGTGCGGCCAGGCGTCGAGACGCGCCTCGACATCGGGTAGGCCGACGAGTTCGAGTAGCTCTATGGCGCGGGCGCGGGCTTGCTCGCGGCTCAGGCCCCGGTGCAAAATCAGCGTTTCGCTGATTTGCTTTTCGATCGAGTGCAGCGGGTTGAGCGAGGTCATTGGCTCCTGGAAGACCATGGCGATGCGGCCGCCGCGCAAGTCCTGCAGCCTATCGCCAGACGCGCCCAACAATTCTTCGCCATCGAAGCGGATGCTGCCGTGGGGGTGGCTGGCGCGCGGATAGGGCAGGAGTTGCAATACGGAGAGCGCTGTTACGGATTTGCCCGATCCAGATTCGCCGACCAGGGCTACGGTTTCACCGCGTGCAATCTGCAGGGAAGCGCCGCGCACGGCTTCGAGGGGCTCGGCTTCGATGTGGAAGCGCACGCCTAGGTTGTCGATCGCCAGCAGGCTCATGCGCTCTCCCCCCCGCCGTAGGTTTTGCGCGGGTCGAAGGCGTCGCGCACCGCCTCGCCGATAAAGACCAGCAGCGATAGCATCACGGCCAGCGCGAAAAAGGCGGTGAAGCCCAGCCACGGCGCCTGCAAATTGCGCTTGCCCTGGTTGAGCAACTCGCCCAGCGACGGCGAGCCGGGTGGCAAGCCGAAGCCGAGGAAGTCGAGCGAGGTCAACACGGCGACCGAGCCGGTGAGTACGAAAGGCAAAAAGGTCAGGGTCGAGACCATGGCGTTGGGCAATACGTGCCGCCACATAATGCGGCGGTCGCTCTGGCCCAGGGCGCGGGCGGCCTTGACGAAGTCGAAATTGCGGGCGCGCAAAAACTCGGCGCGCACCACGCCCACCAGCCCCATCCAGCGAAACAACAGCAGCAGCCCCAGCAGCCACCAGAAGCTCGGCTCGACCACGCTGGCGAGGATGATCAGCAAATAGAGCAATGGCAGCCCCTGCCAGATCTCGATAAAGCGCTGGAAGAGCAGGTCGATCCAGCCGCCGAAGTAGCCCTGCACCGCGCCGGCGGCGATGCCGATCGTGGCGCTGCACAGGGTCAGTAGCAGACCGAAGAGCAGTGAGATGCGGTAGCCGTAGAGCACGCGAGCGACCACGTCGCGGGCCTGGTCGTCGGTGCCGAGCAGATTGTCGGCGTCGGGCGGTGCAGGAGCGGGGTGCTTGAGGTCGTAGTTGACGGTATCGTAGCTGTAGGGGACCGGCGGCCACAGGGTCCAGCCCTTTGCCCCGATGAGCTCTTTGACGAAGGGATCGCGGTACTCGGCCTCGGTCTCGAAATCGCCGCCGAAGGTGGTTTCGGGATAGGCGGCGAGCACCGGGAAGTAGTAGTCGCCGTCGAAATAGACGAGTAAGGGCTTGTCGTTGGCGATGAATTCGGCGGGCAGGCTCAACAGGAACAGGGCCCAGAAGACCCAGAAGCTCCAGTAGCCGCGGCGATTGCTGCGGAAGTTGGCGAGCCGGCGCTGGTTCAGGCGCGACAACTGCAGGCCGAAGAGGTGGGACGGGGCTCGGGGTGGGGGCTGGGCGCTCATACTTCGCGGCTTTCGAAGTCGATGCGGCGGTCGACCAGGGTGTAGGTGAGATCGCCGATCAGCTGCATGAGCAGGCCCAGTAGCGTGAAGAAATACAGCGTCGCGAACATCACGGGATAGTCGCGGCCGATCGCCGCCTCGTAGCCGAGCAGGCCGAGGCCGTCGAGCGAGAAGATGATTTCGGTCAGCAGGGCGCCGGTAAAGAAAATATCGACGAAGGCGCCGGGGAAGCCGGCGATGACGATGAGCATGGCGTTGCGGAAGACGTGGCCGTAAAGCACGCGCTTTTCGCTCAGGCCCTTGGCGCGGGCGGTGGTGACGTAGAGCTTGTTGATCTCGTCGAGAAAGGAATTCTTGGTCAGCAGGGTCAGTCCGGCGAAGCCGCCGACGAGCATTGCGGTGACCGGCAGGGCCAGATGCCAGAAGTAGTCGACGATTTTGCCGAAGATCGATAGCTGGTCCCAGTTGGAAGAGGTCAGGCCGCGCAGCGGGAACCAGTCGAGGTAGTGGCCGCCGGCGAAGACGACAATTAAAAGGATGGCGAAGAGAAAGCTGGGGATTGCATAACCTACGATGACCAGGCCCGAGGTCCAGATGTCGAAGCGCGAGCCGTCGCGCACGGCCTTGGCAATGCCGAGGGGTATCGAGACGAGATAGACCAGCAGCGTGGTCCACAGGCCGAGTGAGATCGACACCGGCATTTTCTCTTTGACGAGATCGACGACGCGCTGGTCGCGGTAGAAACTCTCGCCGAAGTCGAAGCGCATGTACTGGCCTATCATTTGCAAATAGCGCTCGTGCATGGGCTTGTCGAAGCCGTACATGCGCTCGAGCTCGGCGATTAGCTCAGGGTCGAGCCCCTGGGCGCCGCGGTACTTGCTGTTGAGCTCGTTGTTCTGAACAGCGTCGAGATTTTCGCCCATCCCCGAGCCGCTGACCCGCTCGGTGGCGTCGGTGCCGAAGCCCTGGATGACGGCGATGGTGCGCTCGACCGGGCCGCCGGGCGCCGCCTGGATAATCAGGAAATTGATTGTCATGATGCCGAAGAGAGTCGGCACCATGAAGAGTAGGCGGCGGAGGATGTAAGCGCCCATGAGCGCTTATTCGCTCTCGTTCAGGCGCGCTGCCTTTTCCTCGTCGTACCACCAGGTGTAGGGCATGACGAAATAGTCGCTGGTGTAGGGGGCGGACATTTCGGGTTTGCCGAACTTGTCCCAGTGCACCACGTTGAAGGTCGAGCTGTACCAGTGTGGTATGACGTAGTGGCCCCACAGCAGCACCCGGTCGAGGGCGCGGGTCACCGCTACCAGTTCTGCGCGGTCGGGAGCCTGGACCAAACGATCGACCAATGCGTCGATGACTGGGTCCACGACGCCAGCGAAATTGCCGCCGCCGGCCTCTTCAGCCGCCTCACGGGTCCAGTAGTTGCGCTGCTCGTTGCCGGGGCTGTGGCTTTGGCTCCGGACCAGTGAAATCATGTCGTAGTCAAATTCCCGTAGGCGATTTTGATACTGGGTGCGGTCCACTGTGCGGATGGTCGCCTTGACGCCCAGCCGCTCCAGGTTGCCGATCATCGGCGAGACGATGCGCTCCCAGGACGAGGTGCTGAGCAGGAACTCGATCTCCATTATCTCGCCGGATTCGGCGTGGGTCAGCACACCGCCGTTGATGTGCCAGCCGGCCTTCTCGAGAAGTTGCTTGGCCGAGCGCAGGTTGGCGCGGATCTGGCCCGAGCCATCGGTGGCTGGCGGTTCGTAGGCGGTGGTGAAGACCTCGCCGGGTACACGGCCGCGGTATTCTTCGAGTATTTCGAGCTCGCGGCCTGCGGGCAGGCCCGAGGAGGCGAGCTCGGAATTGGCGAAGAAGCTCTTGGTGCGGGAGTACATGCCGTAGAAAAGATGTTTATTGGTCCACTCGAAATCGAAGGCATAGGCGAGTGCCTGCCGCACGCGGGGGTCGGAGAATTTCTCTCGGCGGGTGTTGAACCAGAAAGCCTGCATGCCAGTGCCGCGGCTATGCGGCAGCGGGTCTTTGACCAGCGTGCCAGCGGCCAGTGCGGGCACGTCGTAGGAAGTGGACCAGTCCTTGGATGAATTCTCGCGGCGATAGTCGATGGCCCCGGCCTTGAGCGCCTCGATGAGGACGTTCTGATCGCGATAGTAGTCGAAGTGGATGCGGTCGAAATTATAGCGCCCCTTGTTGACGGAGATGTCCCTGCCCCAGTAGTCATCGACCCGTTCGTAGGTAATGAAGCGGCCGGCCTCGATCGCCGCGACCCTGTAGGGACCGCTGCCCAGCGGCGGGTCGAGCGAGGTCTCGTCAAACTCGCGCCCCTCCCAATAGTGTTTGGGGAGTACGGTCATCTGGCCGGCGATAAGCGGCATTTCTTTGTTGGGCTCGCCCGAGAAGATCAGCTTGACCTGGCGCTCTCCGACCTGCTCCGCGCGTTCGATGGCGGCGTAGTAGTTGCGTAGGCTGGGATGCCCCTTGGTCTTAAACATCTCGAGTGAGAAGATCACGTCTTCGGGCGTGATTGGCCGGCCGTCGTGCCAGCGCGCCTCCTGGCGCAGCGTGTACAGTACCCACGAGTCGTCTGCAGCGACTTCTATGGTCTCCGCGAGTCGTCCGTATTCCGAAAAGATTTCGTCGTCAGCGTGTTCGGTGAGCGTGTCGTAGGTCAGGCTCGCAATTCGCGGTGGGGTGATGCCCTTGAGGATAAAGGGGTTGAGGCTATCGAATGTGCCGATCCCGCCGAGGGTGAGCTGGCCACCTTTGGGGGCGTCGGGGTCGGCGTATTCGAAGTGGGTGAAGTCCGGCTCGTATTTAAGCCCGCTGGGTCCGTAGAGCGACACGCCGTGACCCACGTAGTTGTCGGCGGCGATCGGGAGGCCCGGGACGACGATCAGGGCAAGGAAGATTGCGATGAGCATATTACCCTCCGTTATTGCGATTTGAGGCGGGCCGCCTTGTCCGCATCCCACCACCAGGTGTCGGGAAAGCCCAGCCCATTTCTGGCCGGCTTGGGCAGGTGGCTGAATTTGTTCCAGTAGGCCATGCGATAGGCGCTGCTGTGCGAGCCGGGGATCACATAGTGGCCCCACAGTAGGACGCGGTCAAGGGCGCGGGTTATGGCGACCTGGGTCTCGCGGTCGGGGGCGGCGATCTGTCGCTCGATCAGCTCGTCGACGACCGGATCGCTGACGCCCGCGTAGTTGCGGCTGCCATGGGATTGAGACGCCTTGCTCGACCAGAAGTTGCGCTGTTCGTTACCCGGACTCAGGGTCTGGCGCCAGGAGGCGGAAATGATATCGTAGTCGAAGTCCTTTACGCGGTGCTGGTACTGGGCCGCGTCGACCGTGCGAACGGTGGCGGCGATGCCGAGGCGCTCGAGATTTTGCACCACCGGACCCAGGACCCGCTCGTGCGTCGAGGATCCGAGCAGGAATTCGAAACGCATGACCTCGCCGGTCTCCGCGTGGGTCAGCGCGCCGTTGACGACCGACCAGCCGGCCTCGGCCAAGAGTTTTTTCGCGCTGCGTAAGTTGGTGCGGTTCTGGCCCGAGCCATCGGTGGTGGGCGGAATGTACTCCGTAGTGAAGACTTCCTCGGGGATGCGGCCCCGGTATTCCTCCAGGATCTCCAGCTCGCGCCCCACGGGCAGGCCCGCCGAGCCGAGAGCGGCATTGCCCCAATAGCTCCTGCTGCGGTCGAATAGGCCGTAGAAGAGCTGCTTATTGGTCCACTCGAAGTCGTAGGCGTAGGCCAGTGCTCGGCGCACGCGGCGGTCTTTGAACTTTTTGCGGCGGGTGTTGAAGGCGAAGCCCGACATGCCGCGGATCAGCTGATGCGGAATGGCCTCTTTGACCATGCGCCCCTCGGCGATAGGCGTGAAGCCTTCGTAATCGGTGGCCCACTCCTTCGAGTTGCCCAAAGAGCGGTAGTCGTATTCCCCGGCCTTGAAAGCTTCGATAGCGACATTGCGATCGCGGTAGTACTCGTAGCGGATCACATCGAAGTTGTGGCGTCCCTTGTGTACCGGGATATCGCGGCCCCAGTACTCTTCGACGCGCTCGTAGGTGATCGAGCGGCCCGGCTCGAAATCGGCGATCTTGTAGGGACCGCTGCCCAATGGGGGCTCGAGTGTGGTTGCGCCGAAGTCGCGATCTTGCCAGTAGTGCGCGGGCAAGATGCGCAATTGGCCCACGATCAGCGGCATCTCGCGGTTGGTGCCCTCCTTAAACTGGAATTTTACCCGGCGCTCGTCTATGGCAAAGACGGTATCGACATCGGCGTAGAAGGTGCGGAAGAAAGGGATGCCCTGGGTGGTGAGGGTTTTGAAGCTGAAGATGACGTCGGCGGCGCTGACCGGTACGCCGTCGTGCCAGCGGGCCTCGGGGTGCAGTTCGAAGATGACCCAGGAGCGGTCGGAGGGCATTTGCATGCTCTGAGCGAGCTGGCCGTATTCGGTGAAGGGCTCGTCCTTGGATTTGGTGCAGAGGCGGTTGTAGAGCAAGAGCGAGCCGGCGGCGGCGACGCCCTTGAGGATAAAGGGGTTGAGGTTGTCGTAGGTGCCGATCGCGGCGAGGCGGATCTGGCCGGCCTTGGGCGCGTCGGGGTTGACGTAGTCGAAGTGGGTGAAGTCGGCAGGGTACTTGGGGTCGCCGTAGAGGGTCAGGGCGTGGGTGCGGTAGACCATGGAGTCGGCGAGAGCGGACGAAGTGCAAAGTAGGAGCAGGAAGAGTATGGGCATGAGCTTTATCTATGGCTGTGGTGCGTATGGGGCCGATCGCGATTTCGGCAAGGCGACGGCGAGACAACTAACTTAAGTAAAGAGGGGCAAAAAGGGGGAGTATATCTGTGCAGAGTGGTTGGACCCGGAATTTACCTTGGTTATTTTTCTGTCGAAAGGAGGCAGTGTTATGCTGACGGCCGAGCAAATGGAGCATTTCGACGTCTTTGGTTTTCTCTGTTTGCGCCAGGCGTTTTGTCGCGAGGAGATGGCGCAGTTTACGCGGGCGGCCGATGAGGTTTTTGCTGCCGCTCGCGGCGGCGGTCCCGACGACGGGGCGTCGCAAGGTTTGGCCCCTTTTGTCGAGTTGCATCCGCGGCTTTTGGATCTGGCGGAGGACGAGCGGATCTTGGGGGTGACGGAGGATTTGTTGGGTTCGGGTTACTTGTGGTCGGGCTCGGAGGGGAATAAGGAAGGAGTGACCGAAAAGGGAGAGCACAACTGGCATGCCGACCGGCCGGGGGCTGAGGAAACCGAATATCGACGACTCAAGGTGATGATGTACTTGGAGCCGACGACGAAGGAGCAGGGGGCGTTCCGGGTGATTCCGGGGTCGCACCGGATGCCGTTCCACGAGTGGCTGTGGCCCCTGCAGGCCAACCATTTCAAGGACGGGACGATCGGCGCCAGTTTTGGTTTGACGGGGGAGGAGGTACCCGCCTGCATCGTGGAGACGCTGCCCGGCGACGTGGTCTTTTTCCACCATAGTCTGTTCCACGCTGCCTATGGCAAATTTTGCACGCGGCGCTATATCGCCTTCAAGTTCGTGACCCCGCCCGATAGCGACGCCAAGCTCCGATCGATGTTGAAGTACGCAGCGGGTGCCTTCGACATCGATCCGGCATTGCTGGAGCGGCCCAGGTTGCGGCCCCTCGTCGAGGCGTTGCCAGGGCTGGGCGAGCAGGCGCGGGCGCTGGCCTAAACCGCCGGCAGCTTGGGGACCACCTCCTGCGCCAGCAGGTCCATCGAGCGTTCCCACAGTGGGCGGTCGTCCCAGTCGTGGGCGATCATCAGCAGGGTATCGAAGCCGCGGGTCGATTCCCACAAGCCCTCCAGCTGATCCACGCACGATTTCACGTCGCCGACAATGCAGAGGTTTTTGACCAGGTACTCGGGATTGATGTNTTCGTCGGGGACGTCCGGGTCGTGCTTGAGTATATGCAGCATTTTGGCGCCGGTGAGTACCGCGATCAGATAGTCGAAGGCGCGATTGAATGCGCTCCCGGGATTGAGGGCGTAGTCCCAGGCCTGGTCGGCGGAATNGGCGACGATGATGCTGCGCGAGATGCGCCAGCGCTCGCGCCCGGGCTCGGGTAGACCGGCGTCGGTGGCGCCGGCGCAGTAGGTCTGCCAGTGCTGAGACAGAGTCGAGGCGGCGACCAGGTTGGTGCTGATGGGCAGGTAGCCGCGCTGGCCGGCCATGGTCGCGGCCATGGACTCGCCGCGGATTANNCTCATGCCGATAGGCGGGTGCGGTTGCTGGTAGGGTTTGAGTAACTCGCCGATGCCCTGGTCGGGCACGGGGTCCTCGATCTTGATATGGTAGAAATCCCCTTTGAAATCGAAGGGCGCTTCCGCTTCCCATAATTTGAGCACCATATCGATACTCTCGACGGTCATCAGCCCCTGGGTCTTGGGGTCGGGTAGGTCGAAGAGACCCCAGTCGGTGGCGACGCCGCCCTGGCCAAAGCCGCAGTTGATGCGGCCTTTGGACAGATGGTCGAGATAGGCCAGGCGCACCGCGACATTGACGGGGTGGTGCTGCGGCATGATCGAGACGCCCGTGCCCAGGCGGATGTTTTTGGTCTGGGGCAGGACGTGACCGATAAACAGATCGTTGGCGGGGATGGGTTCCCAGGCCACGGTGTGATGCTGGCCGATCCAAGCTTCGGTAAAACCGAGATTATCGGCGCGGACGATAAAGTCGACATCTTCCTCGAAGCACTCGGTGCGGTCTTTTTCTGGGGGGTGCAGGGGCATCATGAAGGTGCCGAGTTTCATNGCGTGGNCTCCGGTCTAAGGGGTGAGAGCAGGGCCAGTGTACGGGACGGGTATTTGTCCGTCAAGCATTATTGCAGCTTGCCCCGCCCGGCGATGGGCCACTCGGCCTCGACGATGCCATCGCGCACCCCGTAGAGCACGTCGTGCATAAAGATGGTGATATCGCCATAGCCGATCACAAAGTCGATACCGGTGCCGATAGCGGGCGCGTCGCTGGGGGCGCTGAGGGCAATGATGCCGTGCTCGGCCGAAGTGCGGATCTCCGCGACGTTGGCGAGACCGAGCGGCTCTGGATCGCCGTAGAACACGGGCAGGGCCTTGAAGCCGGCGTCGTGAAGGATGCGATCGGGCTCGGGGCGGCTGGTGATGGTGGCGCGGAGGAAGATGGCGGGGNCGGTTTCGACGTGGCGTTTGCGGTTGGTCGCGTCGGAGAGGATCGCACCGCCGGCCTGAATCTCGGTGATCTGCTCGAAGAAGGGCGTGATCTGGTAGGTGCCGCTGCCGCCGCCGCTGACGATGTCGACAGGTAGNCCGGCGTCGCGGCAGAGGGCGACGCTTTCCTGGAGCTTGCCGACGGCTTCTGCGATGACCTGGCGTTTTTCCTCGCGGTCCTCGATCCGCACGGCGTGGCCCTCCCAGGCCATCAGCCCGCGGTAGCGGACGCCCGGCGTTGTGTGGGCCAGGCGGCTGAGCTCGAGGGCGGGTTGGCCGGGCAGCACGCCGGCGCGATTCATGCCGGTGTTGAGCTCGACGAGGACGTGGACTTCCGTGCCGGCGGCCAGGGCGGCGCGGCCGATTTCCTCGACATTGGCGGTAGAGTCGACAGCTACCTTGACTTCGGCCAGGCGGCTGAGGCGGGCCAGGCGTTCGACCTTGCGTGGACCGACGACCTGGTTGGCGACCAGCAGGTCGGTGATGCCGACCTGAGCCATGAGTTCGGCTTCGGCCAACTTGGCGCAGGTGACGCCGATGGCTCCAGCGCGTATGGCCCGGTGCGCGATGGCGGGGACCTTGATGCCTTTGAAATGGGGGCGCCACTCCACGCCGGCGGAGTGGAAGTGGGCGGCCAGGACATCGATATTGCTTTCGAGCTTGTCGAGGTCCACCCACAGGGCGGGTGTGTCGAGGTCGTCTTTGGGGCGGCCGATTTCGCTCATAGAAGGGAGCCTTTCGCGCGATTGGGTTGGCAATGGTCAACGCGAAAGGTGGCAAATGCCGGGGGGCGGGGCAAGGGCCGGCCGTATCCGGGCGAGGCAGTAGACAGGTGGTCGGGGTCCGCTGGTTCGGACGGTAGCCCCTACTGCGGCGTCACCAGCACCGCTCGGGTCTCGGCGAATTCCCTGGCTAANTTCTCCCAGGTGTCGCCGCCATCTTCGCTNAGATAAACGTAGCCGTGGACGCTTATAGCGACGATGATGTCGGGTACCTCCGCGTGGGTGGCCAACCAGAACACTACCGAGTTGGGTACGACCGGCAAATCCACCGNGCCCCAGGTCCGGCCGCCGTCCGTGGTGCGACGGATGGCTCCGGTGACGCCTGGAATGGTGTCGCCATTGCCGACGAACATCACCCCGGGGTCGTCCGCCTTTACGAGCATGCCCCGGCAATAGGACCACTCGTCGTCCTCGTTGAATTTGGGAAACTCGTGGCGGCTCCAGCTCTGCCCTTCGTCGGTGCTGGTGCAAATCCCNTAGGGCGTCGAGCAAAAGAGCGCCGGTTCGTCTCCGAGCCGCAGCGCCATGCCGTGGACATCTCCGTGCATGGGATCCTCGCCCAGAGCAGTTAGCTGACTCCAGGTATCGCCGCNATCTCGGCTTNTGTATACNCCATCTACCTCGATGCCCGCCCAGATCGTATTGGCGTCNCGGGGATCCACGATGATATTGGTAATCCGCGGCACGCCTACCGGACAGGGATTGGTAACGGGAATTTCCAGCACGTCCCAGNTCTGTCCCCCATCCTTGGAGCGGAAAGCTTCGGGTTGGCTGCCCACAAANAGGGTCTCCGGGTCGTGGGGGTCTACGGCCAGCGACCAGATTTCCCGGTCGCCAATGGGGGTTTCCANTTCTGCAAACGTGCGCCCGTTGTCTTCGCTGCGAAATAGCCCCGAATCGGTGCCGGCCAACAGGCGCTGCGGATTTCCGGCATAGGAAGCCAGGGTGCGCACATTGCAATCGGCAGGCAGCGCGTCCAGGTGCCAGGTCTGGCCCCGATCCCGGGTCGTGGCCAGACCGCCGCCGATAGTGCCGAGGTGGATGGTATAACTCGTGGCCATAGGGTTCATTACTCCTGCGCTGAAAGGCGCTCCAAAAATGCGGCACTCGATGTCTCGGGATGCC
Source organism: Gemmatimonadota bacterium (assembly GCA_002724215.1). Lineage (GTDB taxonomy): Bacteria > Latescibacterota > UBA2968 > UBA8231 > UBA8231. Next base: position 13,252 of record PBOD01000136.1, read on the forward strand.
ACTTTTCGTTGGGGTTGTGGCCCAGCGTATCGTAGACATGTTGCTCATAGCGGCACAGGCGGCCGTCGTGCCGCAAGCCGCCGTGCGAGAAATTGATGCCGAAGGTGAGCTCGGGCGCATCGACCCAGTGCGGCGTCAGCAGGTGGTTCCAGAGCAGGGTATTGTCGCCGACCTCGTAAGAGAGCACGTCTTCCTCCGTCAGGTTTTCCGGCATAATTTGCGCTTCCCGCCCGTCGTTGGCCCGCGCGAGCGGCACCCAGCGGTTGGGCTCGCGGAAACCGTGAAAGACTTTGCGACCGCGCACATTCCAAAACAGCACGTTCGAGCGATCCATGTGGTAGCCGGTACAGGTATTGGGGCCGGAGACCCTGGCCAGTGCATAACAGCGGTCCCAGGTGAAGCCGTGGTCGAGCAGGTAGAGTTTCCACGGGACCAGTACCTGCTCAGTAAAGCCAGCGAAAATATCGCCCGGCCGGTCCAGCGTCGTCACATCGGGATAGCGGAATTGGAAGGAGCTAGCCATGAGATCGTCGCAAGACATCCCGCGAAAGGACTCCATAGCGTTTTCTCGATCGCCGGTGTTCCGCAGTTGTCCGCTGATGCCCGTTGTGGCCTCCTCCGCCACCAGCCGCTCGACAATATCTTCGGTGGACGGGAATTCAAACGAAAAGGGCACGCACTCGCCCGCCATCAGGAAATTGACGCGCGAATCCCAGGTGTGCAGGAATTCGGTCGTCGTCGCCACTGTTTTGCGCATTGCCGCCGTCCTTGTTGTGCGGGGATGGCAGCTCTGGCGCTAAGTTCGCTCGCTTGGGGCTTTAGCGCTGGGGCAGAAAGCGATTTCCCATCCATCCCGAGACCAATATGTGGCTCAATATAAACCGAGGACTTGGGGATGCAAGCGATCCCCGTCACAAAAGCGCCACGTTCGCCTGTTACGCGTTGTCGATCGCGTTTTACCTGTTTCTTATCGGTTGTGCGAGGGGCCATTGTCGGCAGCGATGGCTACTGGCGCTCAAAAACCTCGCGGCGATGCCGGCAGTGACCGAAGTAAATAGAACGTCAATCACCAATGTCCTTCTGCCCAGGTAACCCCTCACCCATCAAGGTTCCAAGACACCTGCCCGCCTCTACGTCGTCGTCGATTAGTACATTGGTATTGCCTTCGTGCCTGCTCGGTGTTTCCCAATAGAAAATGGGTAGCACCCAGGTTGAAACGAGCTGCCGCCTGCTCTGGATGTTCTCTAATTACCCGTTCATAGTAACGGAAGCCTTCTTGATGTTGTGCGCGTCTGTTGTGGGCCACACCGGACTTTTCTACTCCGTTTGCCCAGGCCATCTCGTCGAAGTGGAGGGATCGCTCGAGAGCTACCACGGTGCCAGCATATTCTTCCCTTTTAAACATCCCCTTTCCCATTCGATGGTAGATAGCGGCCAGCGCCCGGAAGAACACACCCGGGTTTCGTCTTCTCAAATCCGAAGCTCGCTCGTTTCCCGCCAATGCAGGAGCGCCGGTTGCACGCGAGTCCAACAACTCGCGCAGCGTGTTCAATTCAATGCTTTGGGGTACCCGCTTCAGTCCTTGCTTCACCCACGGGTTTACATGGCTTCCTTCTTCTAGCAGCAATAGGGCCAAGGAAAAGTAAGCATCTCCCAGCGGCACGACATCTGCGTTGCCCTTGATTGCCCGAGTCAAATCGCTAATTCCTCGTTCCACCAGGTCGGGAATGAAAGAAACGGATGTCGTTGCCCCACAATATGTATCTCAACCAAATGACCAGTTCGACCGTTGGGCGGCTCGGGAAATGTTTGCGGGGTCAGTCCCCTCGCGCCTGCAACCAGCGTGCCAATTCCGCCGCGCGCCAACGCGATATAGGCCCGCGCGTGTTCGGCCGCCCCGTTTTCCTGTCCATCGCGCCGCAGCACCAGGGCGAGCAGGCGGTGAGCTTCCGCCTGTTCCGGATCGCGGGCCAAGAGTGCACGGCAGGTGGCAACCACTTCTGCGTATTGCCTGCGCTGACCGTAAATTTCGGCTAGGCGCAAATAGGTTTCCGGCCGCGCCCGGCCGTCTGCAGCGCCTGTTCGTAAACCGCACCCGCGTCGTCTGCACGCCCGGCTCGCTCGTAGAGTGGTCCCAGTGCCTCGGCCCACCTTCGCCTGGGTCCATTCGCCCCGCCCCTCGAAGAGCAAGCCCAGATTGTGCAGCGCCACCGCG